>CAYLWH010000007.1:0-10224 GCA_964387245.1 uncultured Mycobacterium sp. | reverse complement strand
TGCTCGCCGTCGACGCCCCCGTGGGGGAGTCCGTAGAGCCGTCGGGCGAGGCCGGTGTTGCGGATGACGCCGATGACGTGGAGCCCGATGCCGAGGACGAGTCGATCATCGAGGCGGAGGCCCGGTCGCCGGGTGTCGAGGTCGAAACCGGTTTCGAGGCCGAGGAAGACGTCATCGACGAGGATCACGATCCCATCGACGAGGGCGAGCTCGAGGGGTTGTCGGAAACCTATTCTCAGACCTATTCCGAGACCTATGTGACGGTTGCTCCGGTTTCCGAGCAGGAGGAGTCGCTGGGGACCGCAGACGCGGTCGCCGAGGCCGAAGTCGACGAGGTCGCCGAGGCCGATCATGACGGTGCCCTGGAGGTCGTGGACGAGCCGGCTCCGGCCGACTCTGCCGAGACGGTCGTGGCGTACGCCGCGGCGCCCGGTTCGGACGGAATGGCCACCGCGGAGTCCGAGTCGGCGGCGGACCAGAATCCGACGATCGTCGACGCCGCAGACAGCAGCGACGTCGAATCACAGTCGGACGTCGCCGTGCCGGCCGCCGGTGGTTCATCTGAGTCGGACGCTGCCGAGGCGGTGACCCCGATCGAGGTCGGAAACCAGCCCGCGGCTGATGCAGACCAGTCTTCTGACTCGGTGGGCGAGGAGGGTCTCGTAGACGAAATCGAGCCTGATCGCGCCGTGGCTGCCGCCGAGCCTGAGATCTCGAACGCCGAGTCTGATTTCGAGGCGGACGAAGAACCAGCCGCAGGTGGCGAGTTTGCAACGGGCGTAGAGCCTGCCCAGGGTCTACCCGCGGCAGAGGGCGCGCCCGTGCGACCAGACCCCGCATCCGGGCGAGGGTCCAGGTTCGGGCGCATGTTTCGTCGGCGTCGCTGAGGCTTGACCGGGTCGAACCTCGAGTCATCTACCGCGACATCCCCACGGGCCACTACTTCGGAGGGTCTACTCGCGATGAGCGGTAGTCACCTGCGATGTGGGCGATGACTTTCGAGATGGCCTGGGATAGTCCTTGCATACGTCAGTTGAACGCGCTGCTTCCGGTGATCGGGTGGGTGGCGCTGATCATCTTGGCGTAGCAGTGATCCCGGTCGTAGCCGTTGGCGGAACACCACGCCAAGGCGCCGGCGGCGTCGTCGTAGGGCAGCGGCACGACGGTCACCCACCAGTTCTGGGCGTCGAAGGTGGACCAGTCACCGCTCCACACCAGCTTCGCGTCGTATTCCTGCCGCAGTCGCAGATGCTCCTGCAGGGTCAGCGCGTTGTCCCAGACGACGCCCTGGTCGACCACGCCGGGCCGTTTTGAGCTCAGTTGCGGCACCCAGCGGTCGGCCAGCGTGGACGCGACCAAAGCCCGATCGCCGCCGGCGATCTGGCGCAGCTGCTGCGCGCTGGTGACCTCGGGATCAGCCCGCGGCGTCGGAGCGTTCGCCGGTGCCGACAGCGTGGGGGCGCGCGTCGCGGGGACCGGCACGGTCTGGTAAACGGTCGGCGTCGCAATGGTGGGCGCGGCCGCGGGTGCCGCGGCGGGTGGCTGGTTGTTGTTGCGGGACACCAGGATGCCGATCACCACGCCGATCGCGCCGAGCAGCAGTGCGGCGGCCGCGCCGATGACCGCCAGCGGCACCACCAGCGGCCGGGACTGCCCGCCGCCCTCCGGTGCCGGTGTCGGCGCGGTGGTGTACCGCGGCGGGATGGGATTGGACACCACTGGGACGGGAATCGGTGAAACCTGGGGCCGCAGCAAAGTATTCGCCCCGGCGGCCGCCGCGGCGGCGCTGGCGCCGAGGGCACGGTCCGCCGCTCGGGCGAAGGCGCCGGCGCTGCCGTAGCGGTCGTCGGGTTCCTTGGCCATACCGCGGGCGATGACATCGTCCAGCGCAGCGGGAACCCGGGGATTGGCGGTGTGCGGATGCGGGGGTGCGGCGGTCAGGTGTGCGGCGATGAGGTATTCGTAGCTGTTGGCTGGGTAGGGGGTTTCGCCGGTCAGCGTCTCGTAGAGCACGCAGGCTAGCGAGTAGATGTCGGCGGCCGGGGTGCACGGCTCGTCGTTGAATCGTTCCGGGGCCATGTAGGCCAGCGAGCCGATCTGGCTACCGTCCATCGTCAGCCGGGCGTCACCCCGGGTTTCGGCGATGCCGAAGTCGACCAGGTAGGCGAAGTCGGCGGGGGTGACCAGGATGTTCTGCGGCTTGATGTCGCGGTGGATCAGCCCGTGGGCGTGCGCGGCGTCCAGTGCCGCGGCGACCTGGGCGACAATGGCGATGGCCCGCGCCGGGTCCAGCGGGCCGGCGGCGGCCAGGTCCTGCAGTGTCTCGCCCTGGACCAGGCGCATGTCGATGTAGAGGTAGCCGTCGATCTCACCCCAGTCGTGGATCGGGATGACATGGGGTTCCTGTAGTACCGCGGCCGCCTGCGATTCCCGCAGGAACCGAGCCCGATAGGTGTCGTCGTGCGCGAATTCCTCACGCAGGATCTTCAGGGCCACCGTCCGGTTCCGGCCCCGGTCGAAGGCCTGGTAGACCTCGCCCATGCCGCCTCGCCCGAGCAGCGCGACGAGGTCGTATTTCCCGAACGCGGTGCCCACGCGCGAGTCGCCGGTCACCGATCGTCTCCTCGGTCACCGGCGCAAGTTCTGCCCCCGGTCCTCACTGCGCCCACGGATTGGCGAGTGTAGCCCAGCGGCCGTCGGGCGGTAGGGGATTGGCTGTCGTCAGCGGGGCCGGTCGACCTCGTAGGTACCGTGGTCGTCGGCCACCACGACGTTGACGTGCCGTTGCACACCGTTGACGGTCACCGCGCAGGTGAAGCTGGTGGCCTTGGCGGCGCTGGGGTTGCGCCCGCCGTTGCAGCTCACCCAGGTGACGGTGTTGGCGCCGTAACCGCTGGCCGGATCACTGAGGATCTGCTGCACCCCGGCTTGCACCTTCGCGACGTCCAGCTGGGTGCCGCCGCCGAGGTGCCCGAGCCGGCTCAGGCCGCCGAGTAGCACCACCGCCTCGATCGCCACCACGGCGATCCCGACGCCGATCAGCACCCGGCGCAGGGTCGGTCCGCGCTGCGCGGGGTTCGGCGTTAGGGTTGTCGGTGCGGGATGGTGCTGGGGCGCAGGCACTCTCGATGCCGGTGCGGCATACGGGCGATACGCGGGCAGCGGGGCAGTTGGACGAGATGAAGCCGGCGTTGGCGGAGTTCCCGGGTGCCGGTACCACTTCGGTGGCGGTCCGGGCGGCGCCGGCGGGACCCGGCGGCGCCGCGGCGGGATCTCGTACCACTTCGGTGGTTCCGGGGCGGCTGGTTGACTGGGTCGCGGCTGGGGCCAGGGTGGTGACAGCGGTGTGGTGCGCTTGTCGTCGGGCCGCGGGGTGGCGGTGGTCTCCTCGCCCGATTCCGCTGGCGGGCGGCGGATCTCGCGGGTCTGGTCGGGATCCTCGCGGTACGGGCCGGTCATGGGAACCTCTGGTAGCACTGTTCGGCGTCCCCGGTCAGCCCCGAGCGGAAGGCGAAGACCCGAGTAAAGCCGGCGGGCACGGTCGCCCCGTTGACGTCGCCGGCGGCCAGCCGGTTGAGCAGCAGACCCGCCACCGCCTCGTCGAGGTCCCCGGCGGTGAGCACCATGGATTTGCCGGACGGCAGGCTCACCTGCTCGGACATCAGCCGCTGGGCGACCCCGGTCAGGCAGGCGGTGCGGAGCGCGGCCGTCTCGGTGTCCAGCGGCAGCCCCCGTTCGTGTTGCAGCGCAAGCATGTAGCGCGAGGTCGCCACGGAGTAGGCGGTGTTGTCGCCACGCAGCGGGCTGCTGTCCCGCTTCTCGTCCTGATAGGTGCCCAGCTGCTGCAAAGCGGGCAGGTCCACGTTGATCGTGTTGGTGGCGGGGCAGTACGACGCCGGTGGGCTGGGCTTGGCGTCGGGGCAGCCGGCGTTGTCGCCGACGGTCAGGGTCGGGGGCTGACTGGGGTGGAAAAGCTGGCCGAGCAACTCCATCAGAGTTGCCAGCGAGTCGGTGTCGACTGGCATCTCACCGGGGATGTCGCTGGACGGGTCAAATTGCAGGGCCTTGGGCAGGCCTTCGCGGCGCCGGGCGATCTCGGCGCGGTCGATGCCGGCACACACCTGGGCGCCGCCGTCGAAACCTTCCTGGAACGCCCCGATGCGGTCCAGCGCCGACCCGTGCTCGTCGCCGGAGCCGAGTCCCTCGGGATCATCGCGCAGCCAGAGGCCGCCGGCCAGTACGTGGTCCAGACCGTCGGTGGTGTTGAGGGTGAAGCGCGGTGAGTGCCCCTCAGCGACCCAGCGCAGGTACACCCCGGCGAAGCAGTCCGCCTGCTGTTCCCTGACGATTGACCGGGTCGGTTCATCGACGAGATCGGTCCGCCACTGCACGGCATGTCCGAACTCGTGGGCGAGGATCCCGGCGACGGAGATGTCGGTGTAGAACTGCCGGGCGCCGGGGATCAGTGAGCCGCGGTCCCAGGCCATGACGTCGTCGTGGAAGCAGTACATGGCGTTGGGCGCGCCGTAGAAGTCCTCGCCGCACGCTTCGGAGGCGTCGGGGACGGTCGAGTCGTAGGACTGCAGGCCGGCCACCGGGGTGAAGACACCGGGGAAGGTGGCCGCCCAGTTCTGCGTCCAGAACTCCTCGATGTCGTTGGCCGCCAATAGCGCCAACCGGTCGTTGTCGCCGTGGTCGGTGCCGTCGACGGCCCCGGTGGGCGCCGGTGCATTGGACCGCATGCCGGTGGGCCCCGTCGAGACGGGCAGCCCGGCCACCCGATTCGGGTCGTACATCATCGAAGCGGCCCGGCCGTCGATCACGGTCGGGCTGCCGCAACCGGCCAAGAGCGTGACGGCGCACACCAGTAGGGGCAGCGCCGACGCGTAGAGGCGTCGATACCGTTGCAGCATAGGATGTTTCGCTTATCGGGAGAGCTGATCGCGCTGGTGTGCCCACCTCAGGTCGGCATCGCCGTACGGATAGCTCACCAGATTCCCTCCCCGTCGCGCAGGCGCTTCTGGAACATACCCGCACACATCGGCGAGTAACGACGACTACTGCGGGTCGGGGGTTTGTAGTACCGGTGCCCGGCACGGTCACGTCGTCAGCAATGACAGGCAGGACCGGGATGTGGTCAACACTGGCCGGGCCATCTGCCACACGTGGCCAACGGGATGAGTCCACTGCTGTGGAGCGCAACCTGATCACCGCCGCCGCGACACGGTCGGCGATTGACGACGACCACATCAGCCGGACATTATCCGCGACCGGATCTCGGGGATGGTGGCGGCCCCAAAGGAGTTCCGGTGGCCGTGAAGAAACTACTGGCCAGCACGGCATCATCGCCACGCTGACAGGAGGAGGAAGGGGAGGCGTCGGGCCGGTCGCCGCCCAGGAACGTTTGTAACCTTCTCGGCGGTCAGCTCTTGCTCCGCGATCTGGCACGCGGCGCCGATCAGGTCGGCCAGCTTGAGGTGGCAGTCCGACCGTCCCGTCCGAAGCGCCCGTCAGAAACCATCGGCCGATCCAGGAATCGGCGACTTTATACACGACATCCACCTAATTTCCGGGAACCTCCGCCAAACGCCTGCGGATGGACTCCGCTGGGGTGGATAGTCGAGGTGGTTGCTCGCTGGGGGCGCCAACCACACACTCATTGGGGAGGAAATCGTGGCTGATATTGCTGTGCTCATCGTTTCGGATCGGGTTCGGCAGGGGCGCGCGCGGCGTGCCCTGAGGGTATTCGCCGCCGGGCGGGAGTACTTCGAGGGCCTGCAGAAGGACGGGGCCATCGAGAACTTCGAGGTGGGCATCGCCGGGCCGGCGGCGCCGGCAAGTATCGGCGCTTTCTGGATGGTGCGGGGCACAGAGGACCAACTCCGCGCGGTTCGCGAGAGCAAGGAGTTCCGCCGGATGATGGTGCGCGCGGCGCTGGTCGTCGAGAACATCCGGGTCGTCCGGTTCCTCGTCGGCGGGGAACCACTCCTCGAGGTGCTCCGTGAGTTCGAAGAGGAACTCACGGACGAGGACTGAGCCGCACTGGCACCCGACGCGCTCGCCTGACGAACGGACCACATCGACGGGGCGTCGGGTTGATCGGGAGGGCCGTCGTGGGCAGACCGTCGCACTTCTCGACGCGACCCCGCAGCCCGGCGATCTGGCATCCTGAACTGATGACGGATCCGCGGTACGGCCCCTTCCCTTCAGACGACACACCGCCGACTGCGCAACCCTGGGACTATCCACCGCCGCCGCCGGGTCAATACCCGTACCCGGCGGCGCCAGGGGTGTACTACGACCCGATGGCACCGTACGGTCGTCACCCGGTCACCGGCGAGCCGTACTCGGACAAGTCGAAGGTCATTGCGGGTCTGCTGCAGCTGTTGGGGCTGGTGGGCTTCCTCGGGTTCGGTCGCATCTACGTGGGTCAGACCGGCTACGGCGTCGCACAACTGATAATCGGGATCCTCACCTGCGGCGTCGTTGCGTTCATCTGGGGAATCGTCGACGTCGTCCTGATCTTCTCGGGCAGTGTCCGCGACAACGCGGGCCGTCCGCTGCGCGATGGAACCTAGGGTCGAACCCGACCGGAGACGCATCCGGCTCTACCCCGCGTTGGGCACCGGAGCGCTGCTGGCGGGGGCGCTGACCTACATCGGCCTCGTCGACCCGCACCGGCCGGGGTCGGTGTACCCGCCGTGCCCGTTCAAACTGCTCACCGGCTGGAACTGCCCCGCGTGCGGTGGACTGCGGATGACCCATGACCTGCTGCACGCGGATGTGGCGGCGGCAGTCGTGGACAACGCGTTCCTGGTCGTCGGACTGCCGATGCTGGCGATCTGGGCCTTGCTGCGGCTGCACCGTGGCAAGAGCGCGTTCACCCCGGCCGCCGTCGCCGTCATCGCGGTCACGGCGATCGCCTGGACCGTGATCCGAAACCTCCCGGGCTTCCCGCTGGCCCCGACGATTCTCGACGGGTAGCAAACCGACCCCGCTGTTACACTCGGTTTGCGCAGTTCGTGTCACGCGATGCGGTGCGCATGGGCCGGTGCAGTCCCGGAAGTCACACGTCGGACTGCGGGCCCGTTCGAGAGCCAAGAGCCTTACAACACAGCAACTTCTCGCCAGGACGCAGACCTGTTTGCGGAGGTGTGTATCGATGCTGTTCTCGGCTGTGCCCCAAGCCCAGGGTTTGTACAACCCGGAGCGGGAGCGCGACTCGTGCGGTGTGGCGATGATCACCGACATCAAGGGTCGGCGCTCCCACAGCATCGTCGCCGACGGCCTGAAGGCCCTCGAACATCTGGAACATCGCGGAGCCGCGGGTGCGGAACCCAACAGCGGTGACGGCGCCGGCATCCTGCTGCAATTGCCCGTCGAACTCCTGCGTGAGGTGGTCGACTTCGACCTGCCCGCACCTGCGTCGGACGGCGCCAACACCTTCGCCGCGGGTATCTGCTTCTTGCCGCAGGATCCCAGCACCAGGGCCGCGGCCCGGGACCGGATAGCGGCGATCGCGGCCGACGAGGGCATCGAGGTGCTCGGTTGGCGTACCGTGCCCGTCGATCCCGTCGGCGCCCGGATCGGCCCCACCGCCTCGGGCTGCATGCCGGTCATGGAACAGTTCTTCGTCTCCACGCCCGAGCGTGACGGCGCGCGACCCGCCGGACTGGATCTCGACCGGCTCGTCTACCCGCTCCGCAAGCGGGCCGGCCACGTCACGGGCGACGTCGCGGCGGCAGGCACCGGCGTCTATTTCGCGTCATTGTCCAGCCGCACGATGACCTACAAGGGGATGCTCACGGCGCCGCAGATGTCGCATTTCTTCCCCGACCTGGCCGACGAACGCTGCACGAGTGCCATCGCGATTGTGCACAGCCGGTTCTCCACCAACACCTTCCCGTCCTGGCCGCTCGCGCATCCGTTCCGGTTCGTGGCGCACAACGGCGAGATCAACACCGTGCGCGGCAACCGCAACCGTATGCACGCGCGTGAGGCGATGCTTGCCAGCACCTCGATCTGCGGCGACTTGTCGCGGCTGTCGCCGGTCTGTACGCCCGATGCGTCGGATTCGGCGTCCTTCGACCAGACACTGGAACTGCTGCACCTCGGTGGCCGCAGCCTCCCGCACGCAGTGATGATGATGATCCCGGAGGCCTGGGAGAACAACGTCACCATGAGTCTTGCTCGGCGGGCGTTCTGCCAGTTCCACGCATCGATCATGGAGCCGTGGGACGGCCCGGCATGCGTGACCTTCACCGACGGCACCGTGGTGGGAGCGGTTTTGGACCGCAACGGATTACGGCCCGGGCGGTGGTGGCGGACCATCGACGACCGCGTCATCCTGGCCAGCGAGGCCGGTGTGCTGGACGTTCCTTCGGCAGAGGTGGTGGCCAAGGGCCGACTCGAGCCGGGCCGGATGTTCCTGATCGATACCGCGGCCGGGCGCATCGTCTCCGATGACGAGATCAAAGAGGAGCTCGCAGCCGCCGAAGCCTACAGCGAGTGGCTGCACGCCGGCCTGCTGGACATCACGACGCTGCCGGATCGTGCGCGGGTGCAGCCGAACCATGAATCGGTGGTGCGACGCCAGATCGCGTTCGGCTACACCGAAGAGGACCTGCGGATCATGCTGACCCCGATGGCGGCCTCCGGTGCCGAACCACTGGGATCGATGGGCACCGACACCCCGACCGCCGTGCTGTCCCAACGTTCCCGGTTGTTCTACGACTATTTCGTCGAACTCTTCGCACAGGTCACCAACCCGCCCCTGGACGCGATCCGGGAAGAGATCGTCACGTCCATGTCGCGGGTGATGGGCCCCGAGCAGAACCTGCTCAACCCCACCGCCGCATCGTGTCGACAGATCCTGCTGCCGTGGCCGGTCATCGACAACGACGAACTCAACAAGATCGTGCACATCAACGACGACGGCGAACATCCCGGCCTACGCACCGCGTTGCTGCGTGCGCTCTACGACGTGGAGCGCGGTGGGGACGGGCTGGCCGAAGCGCTCGAGGACCTGCGGTTGCACGCGTCCGAGGCGATTGCCAAGGGGGCACACACCCTGGTGATCTCCGACCGGGACTCCGACCACACCCGCGCACCGATCCCGTCGCTGCTCGCCGTGGCGGCGGTGCACCACCACCTGGTGCGCACCAAGGAACGCACCAAGGTCGCCCTCGTGGTCGAAACCGGCGACGCCCGCGAAGTGCACCATGTCGCACTGCTGATCGGCTACGGCGCGGCTGCGGTCAACCCGTACCTGGCGTTCGAGTCGATCGAGGACCTGATCCGCGAGGGCGAGCTCACCGGTATCGAACCCGCTACGGCGGTGCGCAACTACCTCAAGGCGCTCGGCAAGGGCGTGATGAAGGTGATGAGCAAGATGGGCATCTCGACGGTGGCCTCCTACACCGGTGCGCAGGCCTTCGAGGCCATCGGCCTGAACCAGTCGGTCGTCGACGAGTACCTCAGCGGAACGGTCAGCCAGCTCGGCGGCGTCGGCTTGGACGTCATCGCGGATGAGGTCAGGTTTCGCCACCGCAGGGCCTATCCGGAGAACCCGACCGAGCGGGCGCACCGCCGGCTCTCGGTCGGCGGCGAATACCAGTTCCGCCGAGATGGCGAGCTGCACCTGTTCACGCCGGAAACTGTTTTCCTACTGCAGCATTCGACCCGAACGGGACGCCACGACCTCTTTGCGAAGTACAGCGAGGAAGTCGATCGACTCGCGCGCGAAGGCGGCACCCTGCGCGGGCTGTTCGCCTTCAAGCACGGGGTGCGCGAACCCGTTGCGCTGTCGGAGGTCGAGTCCGTCGACGCCATCTGCACCAGGTTCAACACCGGCGCGATGAGCTACGGGTCGATCTCTGCGGAGGCCCACGAAACCATGGCCGTCGCGATGAACAATCTCGGTGGCCGCTCCAACAGCGGCGAGGGCGGCGAGGACGTCGATCGGCTCTACGATCCACGCCGTCGCAGCGCGGTCAAGCAGGTGGCCTCCGGCAGGTTCGGGGTGACCAGCGACTACCTGGTCAATGCCTCGGATATCCAGATCAAGATGGCACAAGGCGCCAAACCCGGTGAAGGGGGCCAGCTTCCGGGCTACAAGGTGTACCCGAGCATCGCCAAGACCCGGCACTCGACGCCGGGTGTCGGACTGATCTCCCCGCCGCCGCACCATGACATCTACTCGATCGAGGATCTCGCCCAGCTGAT
>CAYLWH010000006.1:31771-70496 GCA_964387245.1 uncultured Mycobacterium sp. | reverse complement strand
ACGAGGTGATGATCCGCGGCACGTTCGCCAACATCCGGCTGCGCAACCAGCTGCTCGCCGGGTTGGGGGAGGTCGTTTCCGGCGGCTACACCCGAGACTTCACCCAGGACGGCGGCCCACAGGCGTTCATCTACGACGCCTCGCAGAACTACCAGAAGGCCGCCATCCCGTTGGTGGTGCTGGGCGGCAAGGAATACGGTTCCGGCAGCTCGCGTGACTGGGCCGCCAAGGGCACCTCCCTGCTGGGTGTGCGTGCGGTGATCACCGAGTCGTTCGAGCGCATCCACCGGTCCAACTTGATCGGCATGGGCGTCATCCCGCTGCAGTTCCCCGCCGGGGAGTCGGCGGCGTCGCTGAAACTGGACGGCACCGAGACCTACGACATCACCGGCATCGACAAGCTCAACGAGGGCACCACGCCGAAGTCGGTCAAGGTGACCGCCACCAGGAGCGACGGGTCTCGAACTGAGTTCGACGCGGTGGTCCGCATCGACACCCCCGGCGAGGCGGACTACTACCGCAACGGCGGGATCCTGCAGTACGTGCTGCGTAACATGCTGAAGTCCTAGCGCGTTCGCCGTCCCATGCCCAAAGTCAGTGAGGACCATCTGGCGGCCCGCCGACGCCAGATCCTCGACGGCGCCCGTCGCTGCTTCGCCGAGTACGGCTACGACAGGGCGACGGTGCGCCGCCTGGAACAGACCATCGGGCTGTCCCGCGGGGCGATCTTCCACCACTTCCGGGACAAGGACTCGCTGTTCTTCGAACTGGCCCGGGAAGACGCCCAGCGGATGGCGGACGTGGCCTCACGCGAGGGCCTCATCCAGGTGATGCGCGACCTGCTGGCCGCCCCGGACCAGTTCGACTGGCTCGCAACACGTCTGGAGATCGCCCGCAAACTGCGCAACGATCCGGTGTTCAACCGGGGGTGGGCAGAGCGGTCGGCGGAACTGTCGGCGGCCACCCACGACCGGTTGGTCCGGCAGAAGCAGGCCGGCCGGCTGCGTGACGACGTGCCCGGCGACGTGTTGCAGACCTACCTGGACCTGGTGCTCGACGGTCTGGTGGCGCGGTTGGCTTCCGGCGACGATCCCGCAAACCTGACGGCGGTACTCGATCTCGTCGAGGATTCGGTGCGGCATACCACTTCGTGACGCGGGGACGGCCGCGGTGCGACAGACAACGCCTGGCAGGTCGTCAGGCCAGCTCGATCAAGTCCCGGTAGTCGTCGGACCAGAAGTCCTCGGTGCCGTCCGGCAGCAGGACGACACGCTGGGGATTCAGCGCCTCGGCCGCCCCCGGGTCGTGGGTCACCAGCACCACCGCGCCGGTATAACTGCGCAACGCATCGAGAACCTGCTCACGCGAGGCGGGGTCGAGGTTGTTGGTCGGTTCGTCGAGCAGGAGCACATTGGCGGTGGAGGCGACCAGGCCGGCCAGCGCGAGCCTGGTCTTCTCGCCGCCGGACAGCGTGCCCGCGGGCTGTTCCAGCTGTGCGCCGCTGAACATGAACGCGCCCAACAGCCCCCGCAGTTCCTGCTCGCCGGTGTCCGGTGCGGCGTGGCGGATGTTCTCCCACACCGTCGCTTCGTTGTCCAGGGTGTCGTGCTCCTGGGCGAAGTAGCCGATCTTGCAGCCGTGCCCGGGTTCGAGTTCACCCGCATCCGGAATCTCGACGCCGGCCAGCACCCGCAGCAGAGTGGTTTTCCCGGAGCCGTTGAGCCCGAGCACGACCACCCGCGAACCCCGGTCGATCGCCAGGTCCACCCCGGTGAACACTTCCAGAGATCCGTAGTTCTTGGTCAACCCGCCGGCCGTCAGCGGGACCCGCCCGCATGCCGACGGAGTCGGGAATTTGATCCGGGCCACCTTGTCGCTCACCCGTTCGGCGTCCAAGGACGCCATCATCCGGTCGGCGCGACGCAGCATGTTCTGTGCGGCAACGGCTTTGGTGGCTTTGGCACCCATCTTCGCGGCCTGCGTCCGCAGCGCGGACGCCTTGCGCTCGGCATTGGCCCGCTCGCGCCGGCGGCGTTGTTCGTCCGTCGCCCGGGCATCGAGGTACTTCTGCCAACCCATGTTGTAGACGTCGGCCTCCCCGCGCACCGCGTCGAGGAACCACACCCGGTTGACGACGTCGGCGAGCAGTTCGACGTTGTGGCTGATGACGATGAGTCCGCCGGTGTGGTTGCGCAGGAAGTCACGCAGCCAGCCGACCGAGTCGGCGTCGAGGTGGTTGGTGGGTTCGTCGAGCAGCAGCGTGGTCGACGAGTTGGCTCCGGCTGCCCCGCCCTCGGCGGCCGCGAACAGGATGCGGGAGAGCTCCACCCGGCGGCGCTGACCACCCGACAGGGTGCGCAGCGGCTGGGTCAGCACCCGCTCGGGCAGGCCGAGGCTCGCACAGATCCGGCCCGCTTCGCTCTCCGACGCATATCCCCCGAGGGCGGAGAACCGCTCCTCGAGTTGTCCGTACCGCCGAATCGCCTTGTCCCGGGTGGCGTCGTCGGCCAGTTCGGCCATCAGCGCCTGCTGCTTCTCCAGATCCGCGAGCAGGGTGTCCAGACCGCGCGCCGAGAGCACCCGGTCGCGAGCCAGCACCTCGAGGTCGCCCTCGCGGGGATCCTGCGGCAAGTACCCGATCTCCCCGGTGCGGGTCACACCGCCCGCGTACGGTTCGCCCTCGCCCGCCAGGATTCGCATGGTCGTCGTCTTACCGGCACCGTTGCGTCCCACCAGCCCGATGCGGTCGCCGGGCTGCACGCGCAGCGCCGAGCCCTCGGTGGCCAGCAGCGTGCGCGCCCCTGCGCGGACCTCGAGGTCCGTTGCGGTGATCAACCTCGGCGCTCCTGCTCGGTGGGGGGCTCAACCCCTCAAGGCTACCGGCGTCCGGTCCCCGTCAGACCTCGGTGGTACGCGCCGCGGCCGCATCGATGTCGAAGTCCTTGACCTGCTGGATCAATTGCTCGAGCGCCTGCGGCGGAAGGGCGCCGGCCTGGTTGAACACCAGAGTGCCCTTCTTGAAAGCCATCAACGTCGGAATCGAGCGGATCTGTGCCGCGGCGGCGAGTTCCTGCTCGGCCTCGGTATCGACCTTGGCGAACACCACGTCGGGATGTTGGTCCGATGCCTTGGCAAAGGTGGGCGCGAAGGCGCGGCACGGACCGCACCAGGACGCCCAGAAATCCACCAGCACGATGTCGTTGCCGTTGACGGTGTCGTTGAATCGCTCAGCGGTGAGGTCTTGGGTAGCCACGGTTCTCCCAACGTCGGGTCTGCTGGGAATGTTCCCAGACGGAACGGGACGCTGTCTGGTCAGCGGCACGCCGTGGTCAATCCATGCGGTGATCGCGCCTCGGAATAGCCGTGGACTAAACGGTGAAACCCAGCGCGCGCAACTGCTCCCGGCCGTCTTCGGTGATCTTGTCCGGACCCCACGGCGGATTCCACACCCAGTTGATCTTGATCTCGTTGACGAGCCCGGCGCCGACCAGCGCGCTGCGCGACTGATCCTCGATGACGTCGGTGAGCGGACAGGCCGCCGAGGTCAGGGTCATGTCGATGAGCGCGACAGTGCCGGCTTCGCCCTGCTCCACGTTCAGGCCGTAGACCAGACCGAGGTCGACGACGTTGATGCCGAGTTCGGGGTCGACGACGTCGCGCATGGCCTCCTCGAGGTCGGCGAGCAGTTCGTCACCGGTGGTCTCACTCATGCTCGCTCCTTCGCCTGCGCCAATGCGTCCTTGAAAGCCATCCATCCCAGCAGCGCGCACTTCACCCGCGCCGGGTACTTCGCCACCCCGGCAAAGGCCACGCCGTCTCCGAGCAGTTCCTCGTCGCCTTCGACGGTGCCGCGCGACGAGATCATCTCGGTGAACGCCGCGACCGCCTTCAGCGCATCGCCGACCGTCTGCCCGATGATCTGGTCGGTCAGCACCGACGTCGAGGCCTGGCTGATGGAACAGCCCTGACCGTCGTAGGACACATCGGTCACCGTCTCACCGTCGCCGGACAGCGCCACCCGCAGCCTCACTTCGTCACCGCAGGTCGGATTGACCTGGTACGACTCGGCGACGAACGGCTCGCGCAGGCCGCGGTGGTGCGGGTGCTTGTAGTGGTCCAGGATCACTTCCTGGTACATCTGTTCCAGTCTCACGCAAAGAACTCCACAGCGCGCCTGACTCCTGCAACCAGACGGTCCACTTCGTCGAGGGTGTTGTACACCGCGAACGACGCCCGCGCGGTGGCGGCGATGCCGAACCGGCGGTGCAACGGCCAGGCGCAGTGATGCCCGACCCGAACGGCTACGCCATCGTCGTCGAGCACCTGCCCGACGTCGTGCGCATGGATGCCGTCCACCACAAACGAAACCGGTGAACCCCGGCCGACCAGCGAGGTCGGTCCGACGATGCGGACACCGGGCACCGTCGCCAAACCGTCCAGGGCGGCCGCCACCAGTTCGGCCTCGTGCGCCTCGACGGCCGACATGCCGATCGCGTTCAAATATCGTGCGGCAGCGGCCAATCCGACCACCTGGGAAGTCATCGGGGTGCCGGCCTCGAACCGCTGCGGTGCCGGCGCGTAGGTGGCACCCGCCATGGTGACGGTCTCGATCATCGATCCACCGGTGAGGAACGGCGGCATCTCGTCCAACAGTTCACGCCGCCCGTACAGCACCCCGATCCCCGTGGGTCCCAGCATCTTGTGCCCGGAGAACGCCGCGAAGTCGACGCCGAGTCCGTGAAAGTCGACCGGTTGGTGCGGCACCGACTGGCAGGCGTCCAGCACCGTCAGCGCCCCTACCGCCTGCGCTCGGGCCACCAGTCGCGCCACCGGCGCCACCGCGCCGGTGACATTCGAATGATGGGTGAACGCAACCACTTTCACCCGGGAGTCGAGCTCCAGGGAGTCGACGTCGATCCGGCCTTCATGATCGACGCCGTACCATTTCAGCTCGGCGCCGGTCCGCCGGCAGAGCTCCTGCCAGGGGATCAGGTTGGCGTGGTGTTCGAGTTCGGTGGTGACGATAACATCGCCATCGCCCACAGCCCGCTCGAACCGGTTGTCCCCCAGCGCATAGGACACCAGGTTGATCGCCTCGGTGGCGTTCTTGGTGAACACCAACTCGTCGGCGTCTGCGCCGACAAAGGCCGCGACGTCCACGCGGCCGTTCTCGTAGGCGTCGGTGGACTCCTCCATCAACTGGTGGGCCCCTCGATGCACCGCACCGTTCGACCTGGTCAGGAACTCCCGTTCGGCATCGAGAACCTGCAACGGTTTCTGCGACGTCGCCCCGGAATCCAGGTACGCCAGTTGGTTTCCGCCACGCATCACCCGGCTCAGAATCGGGAAGTCCGCACGTATCGCCGTGACGTCCAGGTCGACCGATGCAGTCACGGCTACGCTCCGGCCGCGGCCTGGGCGAAGCGCTCGTAGCCGTTTTCCTCGAGTTCGTCGGCCAGTTCGGGACCGCCGGATTGCACGATCCGGCCGTCGACGAACACGTGCACGAACTGCGGCTGGATGTAGCGCAGGATGCGGGTGTAGTGGGTGATCAGCAAGACGCCGCCGTGCTCGGCCGCCGCGTAGCGATTGACGCCCTCGCTCACCACGCGCAGCGCATCGACGTCCAGGCCCGAGTCGGTCTCGTCCAGGATGGCGATCTTGGGTTTGAGCAGCGACAGTTGCAGGATCTCGTGGCGTTTCTTCTCGCCGCCCGAAAAGCCCTCGTTGACACTGCGTTCGCCGAAAGCCGGGTCGATGTCCAGATCGGTCATCGCCGACTTGACCTCTTTGACCCAGTGCCGCAGCTTCGGCGCCTCGCCGCGCACCGCGGTCGCCGCGGTCCGCAGGAAGTTCGACATCGACACACCCGGAATCTCGATCGGGTACTGCATCGCCAGGAACAGTCCCGCCCGCGCCCTCTCGTCGATGCTCATCTCGAGCACATTCTCGCCGTCGAGGGTGATCGAACCGGACGTGACGGTGTACTTGGGGTGGCCGGCGATCGCGTACGACAGTGTGGACTTGCCGGACCCGTTGGGGCCCATGACGGCGTGGGTCTCCCCCGAGCGCACGGTGAGGTTGACGCCCTTCAAGATGGGGATCTCCTCGAGTTCAGGACTGTTCACCGAGACGTGCAGGTCTTTGATTTCCAGAGTGGTCATGGCTACGAAGTTCTCGATTCGGTAATGGCCAGTTCTCGTTCGATGGCTTGGGTGAGGCGCTCGCGCACCTCGGGGACGGTGATCTTCGCGATGATCTCGTTGAAGAAACCGCGGACCACCAACCGGCGGGCCTGGGCCTCCGGGATGCCGCGGGTGCGCAGATAGAACAACTGCTCGTCGTCGAAACGGCCGGTGGCGCTGGCGTGTCCGGCGCCGACGATCTCGCCGGTCTCGATCTCCAGGTTGGGCACCGAGTCGGCACGGGCGCCGTCGGTGAGCACCAGGTTGCGGTTGACCTCGAAGGTGTCGGTTCCGGTGGCCTCGGCCCGGATCAGTACGTCGCCCACCCACACGGTGTGCGCGTCGGGTTTCTTGGAGTCAGGATCCCCTTGCAGCGCGCCCTTGTACAGCACATCGGATTTACAGTTCGGGTGCGCGTGGTCGACCAGGAGCCGGGACTCGAAGAACTGGCCGTCGTCGGCGAAGTAGGTGCCGAGCAGTTTGGCGTCGCCGCCGGGACCGGTGAACCGCACCGTCGCCGCCGTTCGCACCACCTCGCCGCCGAGGGTGACGTTGACATGCCCCAGCACCGCGTCGCGGCCCAGCTTGGCGTGGTGCGCACTGACGTGCACCGTGTCGTCGGCCCAGTCGGCGATCCAGATGACACCGAGGCCGGCCGAGTCGCCGACGATGATCTCGACGTTGTCGGCGTAGGTTCCGCTGCCGCGCAGGTCCACCACGACTATGGCGCGGCCCAGTTCCTCGACGCGGATCTGCAGGTGCCCGTAGGCCACCGCGCCTTGCCCGGGGCCGTCGACGGTGATCTCGATGGGTTCGGCCACCTCGGTGTCGCGCTTCACCGTGACCACGGTCGCGGTATCGAACGACGAGAATGCCTGCGCGGCAACCCGATCGGCGGGTACCCCGGCCTCACCGAGCCGAGGGTCACCGCGCTGCACGGTTTCCACCGCCACACCGGGCCGTTCGGTCACGGTGATTTTGGCACTGCCGGAGGCAACCGCCGAACCGTCGTGCAGACCGCGCAACCGGCGCAACGGGGTGAACCGCCACAGCTCGTCGCGGCCGCCCGGCACCTCGAAGGCGTTCACGTCGAACGAAGCGAACAGCTCACCCTTGTTGGCCGGAATGCCCTCGACCGCCTCAGTCAGATTGGCGGCCACTAGCCGACCGCGCCTTCCATTTGCAGTTCGATGAGCCGGTTGAGCTCCAGCGCGTATTCCATCGGCAGCTCCTTGGCGATGGGCTCGACGAACCCGCGCACCACCATCGCCATCGCCTCGTCCTCGGTCAGGCCGCGGCTCATCAGGTAGAAGAGCTGATCTGCGCTCACCTTCGACACGGTGGCCTCATGGCCCATGGTCACGTCGTCCTCGCGGATGTCGACGTACGGGTAGGTATCGGATCGGCTGATCGTATCGACAAGCAGCGCATCGCATTTCACACTGGAGCGGGACCCGTGCGCCCCCTTGTTGACCTGAACCAGGCCACGGTAGGACGTCCGACCACCGCCGCGGGCCACCGACTTGGAGACGATGTTGGACGACGTGTTGGGCGCCAGGTGGAGCATCTTCGCGCCGGTGTCCTGATGCTGTCCCTCGCCGGCGAACGCCACCGAGAGCACCTCGCCCTTGGCGTGCTCACCGGTCATCCAGACCGCCGGGTACTTCATGGTGACCTTGGAGCCGATGTTGCCGTCGATCCACTCCATGGTGGCGCCGGCCTCGGCCCGGGCCCGCTTGGTGACCAGGTTGTAGACGTTGTTCGACCAGTTCTGGATGGTCGTGTAACGGCAACGCCCACCGGGCTTGACAATTATTTCAACAACCGCAGAATGCAATGAATCAGACTTGTAGATTGGCGCAGTACACCCTTCCACGTAATGCACATATGCATTCTCGTCGACAATTATGAGTGTCCGCTCGAATTGGCCCATGTTCTCGGTGTTGATCCGAAAATAGGCCTGCAGCGGGATGTCCACATGCACACCCGGTGGCACGTAGATGAACGACCCACCCGACCACACGGCGGTGTTGAGCGCGGAGAACTTGTTGTCACCCGCCGGGATGACCGTGCCGAAGTACTTCTTGAACAACTCGGGCTGCTCACGCAACGCCGTGTCGGTGTCGAGGAAGATGACCCCTTGGGCCTCGAGGTCTTCGCGGATCTGGTGGTACACAACCTCCGATTCGTACTGAGCCGCCACACCCGATACCAGCCGCTGCTTCTCGGCCTCGGGGATGCCCAGCTTGTCGTAGGTGTTGCGGATGTCCTCGGGTAGTTCCTCCCACGACGCGGCCTGCTTCTCGGTGGAGCGCACGAAATACTTGATGTTGTCGAAATCGATGCCTTCGAGATTGGAACCCCAGTTGGGCATCGGCTTCTTGCCGAAGGTGCGCAGTGCCTTGAGGCGGATGTCGAGCATCCACTCGGGCTCGCTCTTCTTGGCGGAGATGTCGCGGACGACGGCCTCTGACAGCCCGCGCTGGGCGGCCGCGCCCGCCGCATCGGAGTCGGCCCAGCCGTAGCCGTAGTTACCCAGGGAGGCAATCGCCTCCTCCTGGGTCAGAGCCTCGGATACGGGCCTGGCCTCCGGCGTCAGTGTCATCGCGACACACTCCTCTTGCTCTCGTCGTGGCTCCGGCGCGGGCTGCGCGCCGAAGGTCGTGCTCGCATAGCTAGTGTTCGGCCGGCACCAGCGGAACGTGAGTGGTGCAGGCGAAGTCTCCGTTGACTATGGTCGCCAACCGCTGGACGTGGGTGCCGAGCACCTCCGCCATGGCTTCCTGCTCGGCCTCGCACAGCTCCGGGAACTCCTCGGCCACATGCGACACCGGGCAATGGTGCTGGCAGATCTGCACGCCCTGGATCGGGCCGCCCACCCGGGTGGTAGTGGTCGCATACCCCGCGTTGCTGAGCGCATCGGCGATTCGCCCGGCCGCCCGCTCGACCGCGTCGCCGTCTGGGCTGCCGACCGGATCGACATCGGCAAGGATCGCATCGATGCGCCGGCGTGCGAACGTCCGGACCGCCTCGTCGCCGCCGATTTCGCGAAGTTGACGCATGGCGGCCGACGCGAGGTCGTCATAGGTGTGCTCGAGCTTGGCCCGGCCTTCGGCGGTGAGGCGGTAGCGCTTGGCGGGGCGGCCGCGACCCCCATGCTGCCAGGCCGCCGCGGCGTTGGCCTGCGCGTCTCCCGCTTCGATCAACGCATCGAGATGACGTCGCACCCCGGCCGCAGACAGACCGAGTTCCTCGCCGATGCTGCCCGCGGTGATCGGACCCGACTCCAGCAGCAGCCTGATGATCGCGCTGCGGGTGTGACCGTCCGCGGCATGCGCCGATTCGGGCGCACGCATTGCCTGCGGGCGGATTTTCACAACACCAGTGTTACGCAATTCCCGAGGTGAATCCAGCAAGGGCAACCTAACAACCGGATGTCACGGTCGTCACACCTACTTCCGTGCAAATCACGCAGATCGCTTGCGGTTACGCTGCACACGTGGCCGCCCGCCAACGCTCGCTGAGCTCATCGATCGCCCGTTGGCACGGCGACGAACGGACCGTGGGCTCCCCGCTCAACGACGCCGAACGGGTGGGATTGCGCCGCACCCGACTGTTCGGGGCGACCGGAACGGTGCTGATGGCCATCGGTGCCCTCGGCGCCGGCGCGCGGCCCGTCATTCAGGATCCGACCTTCGGGGTACGAATTCTCAACCTTCCATCCCGCATTCAGACGGTGTCGCTGACCATGACCACCACCGGCGCGGTGATGATGACGCTGGCCTGGCTGATGCTGGGCCGCTTCGCACTCGGCGACCGCCGGATGTCCCGCAGTCAACTCGACAGAACGCTGCTGTTGTGGATATTGCCCCTGCTGGTGGCACCGCCGATGTACAGCAAGGACGTCTACTCCTACCTGGCTCAGAGCCAGATCGCCCGCAACGGCCTGGACCCATACCGCGTCGGACCGGCCCCCGGCCTGGGGCTCGACCATGTGTTCACCGCGTCGGTGCCGAGCCTGTGGCGCGATACACCGGCGCCCTACGGTCCGCTGTTCTTGTGGATCGGGCGCGGCATCTCGGCGCTGACCGGTGAGAACGTCGTCGCCGCCGTGCTCAGCCACCGACTGGTGGTGCTGATCGGCGTCGGGCTGATCATGTGGGCGACGCCACGGCTGGCCCGACGGTGCGGGGTCGCCGAAGTCAGCGCGCTTTGGCTGGGTGCCGCCAACCCGCTGCTGCTCATGCATCTGGTGGCCGGAATCCACAACGAGGCACTGATGCTCGGCCTGATGCTCACCGGGACCGAGTTCGCGCTGCGCGGCATCGACTCCCCCGCCCGCCTGCTGCCCTCGCCGGTGCGCCGTCCACCCGGCCCCGGGATGTGGTCCGCGTGGCGGCCGCTGGGCATGCTGCTGCTGGGTGCGGTGCTGATCACGATGTCTTCGCAGGTCAAGCTGCCTTCCGTGTTGGCACTGGGGTTCGTCGTGGTAACGCTTGCCCGGCGGTGGGGCGGCGGGGTGAGGGCGGTCGTCCTGGCCGGCGGGTGCCTCGGTGTGTTGTCGCTGGCGGTCATGGCGGTCATCGGGTGGGCGAGCGACCTGGGATTCGGCTGGCTGTTCACCCTCGGCACCGCCAACGTGGTGCGCAGCTGGATGTCCCCGCCGACGCTGCTGGCCCTGGGGACGGGCCAGATCGGCATCCTGCTGGGCCTGGGTGATCACACCACCGCAGTGCTCTCACTGACCCGCGCGATGGGTGTCGGGATGATCGGCATCCTGGTCACCTGGCTGCTGTTCGCCGTGCTGCGCGGGCGCCTGCATCCGGTCGGTGGACTCGGCGTCGCGATGGGTGCGACAGTGCTGCTGTTCCCGGTGGTGCAGCCCTGGTACTTACTGTGGGCAATCATCCCGATGGCCTGCTGGGCCACCCGGCCCGGCTTCCGGATCGCCGCGATTGCGTCCACCCTCGTCGTGGGCATTTTCGGCCCGACAGCCAACGGCGACCGATTCGCGTTGTTCCAGATCTTGGACGCGACCCTGGCCAGCGCCGTCATCGTCGCGCTGCTGATCGCCCTGACCTACAATCGGCTGCCCTGGCGAAGCCTGGTCGCAACGGAGCAGACGGCGGATGCACGGTCTCCGGCGACCGGCGCCTACGCTGGGTTTCCGTGAGCGCGGCTTCTGATACCCCCGTCCAGTTGCGTGGGGTCACCAAGCGCTACGGATCGACCTTGGCGGTCTCGGACCTGGACCTCGAGGTACACCCCGCAGAAGTACTTGCGCTGTTGGGCCCCAACGGCGCCGGCAAGACCACCACGGTCGAGATGTGCGAGGGCTTCGTCGGGCCCGATTCGGGCACCATCAAGGTGCTGGGGCTTGATCCGCAAGTCGACAACGCCCGTCTGCGCGCCCGCATCGGCGTGATGTTGCAGGGTGGCGGCGGCTACCCCGCGGCCCGTGCCGGGGAGATGCTCAACCTGGTGGCCGCCTACTCGGCCGATCCGCTGGACCCGGACTGGCTGCTGAACACTCTCGGGCTGACCGACGCCGCGAGCACCACCTACCGTCGGCTGTCCGGCGGGCAGCAGCAGCGGCTGGCTCTGGCCTGCGCCATTGTCGGCAAGCCTGAACTGGTGTTTCTCGACGAGCCGACGGCGGGGATGGACGCGCACGCGCGGCTGGTCGTGTGGGAGCTGATCGACGGTCTCCGGCGCGACGGCGTGACCGTCGTGCTCACCACACACCAGCTCAAGGAAGCCGAGGAACTCGCCGACCGGATCGTGATAATCGACCACGGTGTCCAAGTGGCGGCCGGCACCCCGGCGGAATTGATGCGCAGCGGTGCCGAAGACCAGCTACGGTTCAGTGCGCCGCGGTGCCTCGACCTGTCGCTGCTGGATGCGGCGTTGCCGGCGGATTACCGGACCGTGGAGGTCGCCGCGGGTGAATACCTCGTCGAGGGACACATCGACCCGCAGGTGCTGGCCACCGTGACGGCCTGGTGCGCTCGGATGAACGTCCTGGCCACCGGTATGCGCGTCGAACAGCGCAGCCTCGAGGACGTGTTCCTCGACCTGACCGGGCGGGAATTGCGGCAGTGAGCAAATCCCGCTTCCCGCCGGGGACGTTCACCCCCGACCCCCGGGCCGCGTCGGTATCGAGGATGCTCGCCGCGCAGTTCGCCCTGGAACTGAGACTGTTGCTGCGCAACGGCGAGCAACTGCTGCTGACGATGTTCATCCCGATCACCCTGTTGATCGGGATGACCCTGCTACCGCTGGGTGACTTCGGCCCGAACCGGGTGGCCGTCTTCGTCCCCGCGATCATGGCGCTGGCGGTGATCTCCACAGCATTCACGGGGCAGGCCATCGCGGTCGCCTTCGACCGCCGTTACGGAGCCCTCAAACGTCTGGGGGCCACCGCGCTGCCGGTGTGGGGCATCATCGCGGGCAAGGCGATGGCCGTCGTCACGGTGGTGTTCCTACAAGCGATTCTGTTGGGCGCCATCGGCTTTGCGCTCGGTTGGCGTCCGCACCCGGTGGGTCTGCTGGTGGGTGCCGCGGTGATCGCGCTGGGCACCGCGGCCTTTGTCACACTCGGCCTGCTGCTCGGCGGCACGCTGAAGGCAGAGATCGTGCTGGCGTTGGCGAATCTGCTGTGGTTCGTCTTCGCCGGCCTCGGCGCCCTGACACTGGACAGCGGCGCGGTCCCCGCCGCGGTCAGCTGCGTGGCCCGGCTGACACCGGCCGGGGCGCTGACCGAGGCGCTGTCGCAGGCGTTGACCCCGTCGCTGGACTGGTTCGGCATCGCCGTGCTCGCGGTGTGGGGCGTGTCGGCCGCACTGGCTGCGCTGCGCTGGTTCCGCTTCACCTGAGCTTGAGCACTTCGCGGGTGACTACGTCACCTAGTCTTGGGGCCGTGTTCCAGCGACTCGTCGACCTGCTGCCCGAGTTCAGCCTGCGTGTTCAACGGCTGATCGCGGCGCTGGTCATCCTCACTCAGGGCGGTATCGCCGTCACCGGCGCCGTGGTGCGGGTGACGGCGTCCGGGCTGGGTTGCCCCACCTGGCCGCAGTGCTTCCCGGGCAGCTTCGTCCCGGTGGCCCATCCCGAGGTTCCCCGGATCCACCAGGCCGTTGAATTCGGCAACCGGATGATCACCTTCGCCGTCGTGCTCACCGCGATCGCGGCCGTGTTGGCCGTCACCCGGGCCCGGCGCCGGCGCGAGGTGCTGCTGTATGCCTGGCTGATGCCGGCCTCGACGCTGCTGCAGGCGGTCATCGGCGGTGTCACCGTGCTCACCGGGCTGCTGTGGTGGACGGTCGCGATCCACCTGCTCGCGTCGATGACGATGGTGTGGCTGGCGGTACTGCTCTACGTCAAGATCGGCGAACCCGACACCGGGATCCCCCGGCTGCTGGTTCCGAAGGCGCTGCGCGGGTTGACGTTTCTGTCCGCCGCGATGCTGGCGGCAGTGCTGATCACCGGCACGCTGGTGACCGCCGCCGGGCCGCACGCCGGCGACAAGAGCATCGCTCGCCCGGTGGCCCGCCTGCAGGTGGAGATCACGACGCTGGTACACGCGCACTCGTCGTTGCTGTGGGTGTATCTGGCGCTGCTGGTCGGACTGGGCTTCGCGCTCGCGGCCGTACACGCGCCACGGTCGGTCGTCAGGCGCCTGATCGTCCTGATCGTCCTGGTGTTCGCGCAGGCCCTGGTGGGCGTCGTGCAGTTCTTCACCGGCGTGCCGGCCGCCCTGGTGGCGGTCCACGTCGCGGGCGCCGCAGCCTGTACGGCCGCGACCGCGGCACTATGGGCGTCGATGCGACAACGGGCCGAGCCCCAGCCGGTGCAGGGCTGACTCCACCCCGAGGGCGAACTGGCGTTGCTGCAGGTCGCGGGTGCGTTGGTCGAGCTGACGCCAGCCCAGTCCGGGCTCCACCATCTCCAGTTCCAGCAGTTGCGGATCGTCGCGGCCGCCGATGACGTCGACCCGCGCGTAGAGGAACTCCGACACCGGCATGTCCAGGTGGTCGGCGGCGGCCGCCAGTGCGGCGTGGCCGACATCCCACAGTTCGGGGTCGGGATCGGCCGACGAGAGCTTCTCCTCGGCGTAGGTTCCGGACGGGTCGAAGACCGGCTCACCGCCGGGTTCCGGCAACATCGGCCCTTTGGTGAAGGCATGTGAGGACTGCCCGCCCAGGAACACCAGCGCCGTCTCGCCGTCGGCCACCCGCTGGTCGTACGGCTGCACCAGCACCGCAGATCCGCCTTCCTGCAACCGGGCGGCATGGTGGCGGGCCGCACAATGATCGGTGAACCGTTGCGCGCCAACCGAGCCCGCTCCGATTGCCGGCTTGACCACGACCTCCCCCGACGGCAGGTGGACGGTCTGGCCCGGTTCGAAGAACTCACTCTCCAGGACCGGAACGCCGGCCACCGCCAGGTCGTGCAGGTAGTGCTTGTCGGTGTTCCAGGCGACCACGCGCGGCGCGTTGAGCAGATTCGGAACGGCCGCGGACCACGCCAGGAACTCGTCGAGTCGTTCGATGTAGTCCCACGTCGCACGCAGGATCACCAGGTCGCTCTCGAGCGTGGCCGGATCGTCCCAGGACAGCCAACGCGCATGCAGTCCGCGCCTGCCCAACGCCGCCACCAGACCGTCGTCGTCGCCGTCTCCCTCGACCAGTTTCGGGCAACCGGCGAACACGATCTTGGGATGAAACAGATCGGGGCGCGCCAACTTCATGCAGACATCACCGAAGCGATGCTACTCAAGCATGATGGGAGCCATGCACGCGATCGAAGTTCCCCGAACCGGTGGCCCCGAAGTCCTGACCTCGGTCGAAAGGCCCCGGCCGACGCCCGGTCCCGGCCAGGTCCTGATCACGGCCGAGGCCATCGGTGTGAACTTCATCGACACCTACTTCCGGTCCGGGCTGTATGCCCGCGAAGTTCCGTTCGTGGTCGGCACCGAGGTGTGCGGGACGATCGCCGCCGTCGGCGAGGACGTCGCGGCACTCAACGTCGGCGATCGCGTCGTCACCGCGAACGCCGACGGTGCCTATGCGCAATATTGCGTCGCCCCAGCCGATTTCGTCGCATACGTGCCAGATGCGGTGCCCTCTGACGCCGTCGCCTCCGCCCTGCTCAAGGGGATGACGGCCCATTACCTGATCAAGTCGGTGTATGCGATCGGACCCCAGGACACCGTGCTGGTGCACGCCGGTGCGGGCGGGGTCGGCCTCATCCTGACCCAGTGGGCGGCCAGCATCGGAACCAAGGTCATCACCACCGCGTCGACGCCGGCGAAGGCCGAATTGTCCCGCCAGGCCGGTGCGGTCGAGGTACTCGACTACCCGCAGGATCCGGCGGCATTCGCGACGAAGATCCGCGAACTGACCGACGGCAGAGGCGTGCAGGCGGTGTACGACGGCGTCGGCAAGACGACCTTCGATGCCAGCCTGGCCAGCCTTGCCGTCAGGGGCACCCTGGCCCTGTTCGGCGCGGCCAGTGGACCCGTTCCACCGGTGGATCCGCAACGGCTCAACACCGCCGGATCGGTATTCCTCACCCGGCCGAAATTGGGTGACTTCACCCGCAACTCCGACGAGTTCGCCTGGCGCGCGGGCGAACTGATGGAGGCCATCGCGGCGGGTTCGATCACGATCACCGTCAGCGAACGCTATCCGTTGGCCGACGCCGCACAGGCCCACCGCGATCTGCAGGGCCGCAAGACCGTCGGCTCGATCGTGCTCGTGCCCTGAAGCCGCCGCGCCGAGAATTGGGGTTGTGACACCCCCACCTGGGATTTTGTGTTCAGAACCCAATTCTCGGCGCGAAGTTGTGCACAGGCCCTGCCGCGGTGAATACCGCCGAACCCGGCTGCTCCCGAAGATGGGCCGGTGTCTCAACTCATCCTGTCCGGCGAGGCGCTGTCCAGCGGAGCGTTGACCCGCCGCGAACTGCGGCAGTACTACCGCCGGATCTACCAGAACGTGTATGCACCACGGGATATGGAATTGACGGCGCGCGACCATGCGATTGCCGCATGGCTGTGGTCGGGCCGGTCGGCAACCGCTTCGGGATTGTCGGCAGCGGTGCTGCTGGGCAGCAAGTGGGTGCCAGCCGATGCCCCGGCGGAACTGGTGCGCACCCAGCACCCCGCCCCGCCGGGCATCGTCGTACACCAGGACCGGGTCGCCGACGACGAAATCGTGGACTGCTCGGGCATCTCCTGCACCAGCATCGCCCGCACAGGCTTCGATCTCGGGCGCAGGCTCGGGTTCACCGAGGGTCTGGGACGCGTCGACGCACTGCTCAACGCGACGTGCACATCGGTGGCCGACATCTCGGCGATGGCGGCCCGGCATCCGGGTGCCCGGCACATCCGGCGGCTGCGCGGGGTGCTCGAACTCGCCGACGGCGGAGCGGAGTCACCGCAGGAGAGCCGGGTGCGGTTGATCCTCATTCGGGGTGGCCTACCGCGGCCGGCGACGCAGATCCCCGTCGGGTGGCGGCGGATCGACATGGGCTGGCCGCAGTGGAGAGTCGGGGTGGAATACGACGGCAGGCAGCATTGGAACGATCCAAGGCAGCACGGGGGCGACATCGAACGGCTGGAGCTGTTCGAGGAACTCGGATGGCGCATCGTACGGGTGGTCGCGGCGCACCTCAGGCATCCGCAGGACATCGTGGACCGCGCGCTGCGTGCGCTGAGGGCGGCGGGCTGGGATGGCCCAATCACGCCGAGAATTGGGTTCTGAACACCCCGACCTGGGGAGATGCGTCAGAAACCCAATTCTCGGCGTCAGAAATGTAGGTTCAGCGCGGAGTCGATCGCCAGCGCGCAGAACACCACGGCGAGATAGTTGTTGGACTGCAGGAACAACCGCAGCGGCTTGACCGGCTCGTCCCGGCGCACCGCCGAGTAAAGCTGATGGGCCATCGCCAGGAACCAGGCACCCGCCAGCACGGCAACCGCCGCGTAGAGCCAGCCTGCCGCAGGCACCAGCGCCAACGTGGCGAGCACCGTCAGCCAGGTGTAGACGACGATCCGGAAGGTCACCTGTCGCTCCGTTGCCACCGCCGGCAGCATCGGAACACCGGCCGCCTTGTAGTCGTCCTTGTAGCGCATCGCCAGCGCCCACGTGTGCGGCGGCGTCCAGAAGAAGATGATGGCGAACATCGCCAGCGCGGGCCAGGCAATGGTGCCGGTGACCGCGGACCAGCCGATCATCACCGGCATGCAGCCGGCGGCGCCGCCCCACACCACGTTCTGCGAAGTTCGGCGCTTGAGCAGCAACGTGTAGATGAAGACGTAGAAACCGATGGTGGCCCCGGCCAGGTGCGCGGACAACAGGTTGGTGGTCCACCACAGCCAGAAGAACGATCCGACCGACAGCGCCAGGCCGAACACCAGCGCATGCGTTCGCGGAACGGTCGCCAGCGCCAACGGCCGCCGCGCGGTGCGCTTCATCACCTTGTCGATGTCGGCGTCGGCCACGCAGTTCAACGTGTTGGCTCCGGCGGCCGCCAGCATCCCGCCGAACAGGGTGTTGGCGACCAGCAACGGATCAACGGTCCCACGCTGCGCCAGCAGCATTGCCGGGATGGTGGTCACCAGCAGCAGCTCGATGACGCGGGGTTTGGTCAACGCGAGATAAGCCAGGAGCGTGGTGCGTGCTCTGCTGGGCGCTTGGCCCTCGCGAATGCTCACGCAGCTACTCCTCAGTGGTGCAACGGTCACGGCACCTGGCGGTTTCTACTACAGAGGATGGTAGACCGATGCGCAATCCGGGCGGTAACCCGCGGGGTGTCGCCCGTGTGCCGCCTACCCGCGGCACACGGCGCGCATTAGGGTTGGAGCAAGCGCCCATCCCGCCAAACAGGCCACGTCATGCATTCCATGCAGGCAAGGAGTTCGCTTGTGACCACAGTTGAAGAGATCGCCACCCTGACCGAGCCGCGCCACCCGGACGACTGGACCGACGTCGACTCGCTCGCGGTGGACACCGTGCGGGTACTGGCCGCCGACGCGGTGCAGAAGGTCGGCAACGGCCATCCCGGCACGGCGATGAGCCTGGCCCCGCTGGCCTACACCCTGTTCCAGCGGCAGCTTCGCCATGACCCCAGTGACACCCACTGGCTCGGCCGCGACCGCTTCATCTTGTCCTGCGGGCACTCCAGCCTGACGTTGTACATCCAGCTCTACCTGGGCGGTTTCGGGCTGGAACTGTCCGACATAGAGTCGCTGCGCACCTGGGGCTCCAAGACCCCGGGACATCCAGAGTTCCGCCACACCAAAGGTGTGGAGATCACCACCGGCCCGCTCGGCCAGGGCCTGGCGTCCGCGGTCGGCATGGCGATGGCGTCGCGCTACGAGCGCGGGTTGTTCGACCCGGACGCGGCTGCCGGACAGAGCCCGTTCGACCACTACATCTATGTAATCGCATCCGACGGCGACATCGAGGAAGGCGTCACCAGCGAGGCGTCGTCGCTGGCCGGAACCCAGCAGTTGGGTAACCTCATCGTCTTCTACGACAACAACAACATCTCCATCGAGCACAACACCGACATCGCGTTGAGTGAGGACGTCGTCGCCCGATACCGTGCCTACGGCTGGCACGTACTCGAGGTGGACGGCGGCGAGAACATCGTCGGCATCGAGGAAGCGGTAGCGGCCGCGAAGGCCGTGACCGACAAGCCGTCGTTCATCAGCCTGCGCACGATCATCGGCTATCCGGCGCCGACGAAGATGAACACCGGCGGGGTGCACGGATCGGCGCTGGGCGCCGAGGAGGTCGCCGCCACCAAGAAAGTGCTCGGGTTCGACCCGGACAGGAGCTTCGAGGTCAGCCAGGAAGTCATCGCCCACACCCGCGGTCTGCTGGCCCGCGGCAAACGGGCCCACGACGCCTGGCAGCAGGACTTCGCGGCCTGGGCCGCCCGCGAGCCGGAACGCAAGAAGCTACTGGACCGGTTGCTTGCCGGCGAACTGCCCGGGGGCTGGGACGCCGACCTTCCGTATTGGGAACCCGGCTCCAAACCGCTGGCCACCCGCGCCGCCTCCGGCGCGGTGCTCTCGGCCGTCGGACCGAGGCTGCCCGAACTGTGGGGCGGGTCGGCAGACCTGGCCGGCAGCAACAACACCACCATCAAGGGTGCGAAATCATTCGGGCCGCCGGCCATCTCGACGGACGACTGGACCGCCGAATGGTACGGCCGAACCTTGCACTTCGGCATCCGCGAGCACGCCATGGGCTCGATCCTGTCCGGGATCGTCCTGCACGGACCGACCCGCGCCTACGGCGGCACCTTCCTGCAGTTCTCCGACTACATGCGGCCGGCGGTTCGACTGGCGGCGTTGATGGACATCGACACCATCTACGTCTGGACCCACGACTCGATCGGGCTCGGTGAAGACGGTCCGACTCATCAGCCGATCGAGCACCTGGCCGCACTGCGGGCCATCCCACGGCTGGCCGTGGTGCGTCCCGGTGACGCCAACGAGACCGCCTACGCCTGGCGGACGGTCCTGGCGCGGGGCGCCGGGTCCGGTCCGGTCGGTTTGATCCTCTCCAGACAGGGCATCCCGGTGCTCGAGGGCACCAGTGCGGAAGGCGTCGCGCGGGGTGGGTATGTGCTCGGCGGCGGCAACCCGACCGACGACGCCGACGTGCTCGTCATCGGCACCGGATCGGAGCTGCAGTTGGCTGTTGAGGCACGAAAGCTGTTGGTGGAAAAGGGCATAAATACCACAGTGGTCTCGATGCCGTGCGTGGAGTGGTTCGAGAAACAGCCCCGGGAGTACCAGGATGCGGTGCTGCCGCCGGGTGTGTCGGCGCGGGTGGCCGTCGAAGCCGGTGTCGCGATGCCGTGGCACAAATGGGTGGGCGACAAGGGCGAGATCGTGTCGATCGAGCACTACGGAGAATCCGCAGACGACAAGACACTGTTCCGCGAATTCGGGTTCACCCCCGAAGCGGTCGCCGCCGCAGCCCAACGCGCGTTGGACAACTAGACACCAGAACAGAAGGCAAATCATGACCCAGAACCCGAACCTGGCCGCACTGTCTGCCGCCGGGGTGTCCGTGTGGCTCGACGATCTGTCCCGGGAGCGGCTGCAGACCGGAAATCTGCAGGATCTCATCGACACCCGCAGCGTGGTGGGTGTGACCACCAATCCGTCGATCTTCCAGGCCGCCCTGTCCGCGGGGACCGCCTACGACGCTCAGGTCAAAGAACTCGCCGAACGCGGGGCCGACGTCGACGCGACGATCCGCACCGTCACCACCGACGATGTCCGCAACGCCTGCGACGTGCTGGCCAAGCAGTACGAACGCTCCGGCGGTGTCGACGGTCGGGTGTCGATAGAGGTGGATCCGCGTCTCGCGCACGACACCGACAAGACCATCCTGCAGGCGATCGAACTGTGGAAGATCGTCGATCGCCCCAACCTGCTGATCAAGATTCCGGCCACACTGGCCGGGCTGCCCGCGATCACCGCGGTGATCGCCGAGGGGATCTCGGTCAACGTGACGCTGATCTTCTCGGTCGAGCGGCACCGCGCGGTGATGGACGCCTACCTGGCCGGACTGGAGACGGCCCGGAAGGCCGGTCATGATCTGTCCAAGATCCATTCCGTCGCTTCGTTCTTCGTGTCCCGGGTGGATACCGAGATCGACGCCCGGCTGGAGAAACTGGGCGGCCGAGAAGCGCTCGCGCTGCGCGGCCGGGCCGGTGTCGCCAACGCCCGGCTGGCCTACGCGGCCTATCAGGAGGTGTTCGAGGGTGGTGAGCGCTTCGCGGCGCTCAAAACCGCCGGCGCCCGGGTGCAGCGCCCGCTGTGGGCGTCGACGGGTGTGAAGAACCCCGACTATCCCGACACGCTCTACGTCACCGAACTCGTTGCGGCCAACACCGTCAACACCATGCCCGAGAAGACACTGGCCGCGGTCGCCGACCACGGTGCGCCCACCGGTGACACGATCACCGGCACCGCCGCCGCTGCCCAGGAGGTGTTCGACAACCTCAGTTCGGTCGGGATCGACCTGCCCGACGTGTTCAAGGTCCTCGAGGACGAGGGTGTGGACAAGTTCGAGAAGTCGTGGCAGGAGCTGCTCGACGCCACCCGGGGGCAACTCGACTCCGCGACCAAATGACCGCGGGCGCCACGGACACCTGGGTCAACCCGCTGCGCGACAAGCGCGACAAGCGCGTGCCGCGCATCCCGGGACCCTGTGCCGTGGTGATCTTCGGTGTCACCGGCGATCTGGCGCGCAAGAAGTTGATGCCCGCAATCTACGATCTGGCCAGCCGCGGTCTGTTGCCCCCGACCTTCGCCCTGGTGGGCTTCGCCCGCCGGGATTGGGCCGACGAGCGCTTCACCGAGGTGGTGTACGAAGCGGTCAAACAGCACGCCCGCACCGCGTTCCGCCAGGAGGTCTGGGATCGGCTGGCCGAGGGAATCCGGTTCGTGCACGGCACATTCGACGACGATGATGCCTTTGCCCGGCTCTCTGACACCCTGCACAGACTCGACGAACAGCGCGGCACGGGCGGCAATCACGTGTTCTACCTGTCGATCCCGCCCGCGTCGTTTCCCCTGGTCTGCGAGAAGTTGTCGAAATCCGGTCTGGCCGACAAGCCCGACGGATGCTGGAGCCGGGTGGTCATCGAGAAGCCGTTCGGCCGCGACCTGCACAGCGCGGAATCGCTCAACGCCGTGATCAACCGCGTGTTCCCCGAGTCGTCGGTGTTCCGCATCGACCACTATCTGGGCAAGGAGACGGTGCAGAATTTGTTGGCGCTGCGGTTCGCCAACGAGATGTTCGAGCCGGTCTGGAATGCCCACTACGTCGATCACGTGCAGATCACCATGGCCGAGGACATCGGACTGGGCGGTCGCGCAGGCTATTACGACGGCATCGGCGCCGCCCGCGACGTGATCCAGAACCACCTGCTGCAACTGCTGGCACTGACCGCCATGGAGGAACCGGTCAACTTCTCCCCAGCCGAGCTGCAAGCCGAGAAGATCAAAGTGCTCTCCGCAACCAAGCTTGTCGAACCACTGGACGAGAACACCTCGCGCGGCCAGTACACCGCCGGCTGGCAGGGTGGCGAGAAGGTGGTGGGTCTGCTCGACGAGGAAGGCTTCGCCAAGACCTCCACCACCGAGACCTTCGCCGCGATCACCCTCGAGGTCGACACCCGCCGCTGGGCCGGTGTGCCGTTCTACCTGCGGACCGGAAAACGCCTGGGCCGCAGGGTCACCGAGATCGCGCTGATGTTCAAGCGGCCGCCGCATCTGCCGTTCGACGCCACCATGACCGAGGAACTGGGCAAGAACGCCCTGGTGATCCGGGTCCAGCCCGACGAGGGCATCACACTCCGGTTCGGCTCCAAGGTGCCCGGCCACCTGATGGAGGTCCGCGACGTGAACATGGACTTCTCCTACGGTTCGGCGTTCGCCGAGGAGTCGCCGGAGGCCTACGAACGACTGATCCTCGACGTGCTGCTCGGCGAGCCGTCATTGTTCCCCGTCAACGCCGAAGTCGAACTGTCCTGGCGGATCCTCGATCCCGCGCTCGAGAACTGGGCGGCCGGCGGCCAGCCCGACCCGTACCAGTCCGGCGGGTGGGGGCCGGAGTCGGCGTTCGAGATGCTTCGGCGGAGCAGCCGGGAATGGAGGCGGCCGTGACGAGCGCCGGCGCGAGGAATCGAAGACCATGATCGTCGACCTGCCCGACACCACCACCAACGCGGTCAGTCAGAAGCTGGTCGAACTACGTGAACAGGGTGGCGCGCTGGCGCTCGGGCGAGTGCTGACCCTGGTCATCGCGCCGGATACCAAAGCGCTGCTGGAGGATTCGATCGATGCCGCCAACTACGCCAGCCGTGAACACCCCTGCCGGGTGATCGTGGTCAGCCCGCTGGACCGGCTCGCGATCGGGCCGCGGCTGGATGCCCAGATCCGGGTGGGCCACGATGCCGGTGCCGGTGAGGTTGTGGTGCTGCGACTTTCGGGTCCACTGGCCAAGCATGCCAGCAGTGTGGTGGTGCCGTTCCTGCTGCCGGACACACCGGTGGTGGCCTGGTGGCCCGATGTCGCGCCGGAAGTGCCCGCCGAGGACCCGTTGGGGCGGTTGGCGGTTCGCCGGATCACCGACGCCACCAACGACACCGATCCGCTCGCCCGCATCAAGAGCCGGCTGAACGGCTACACCGCCGGCGACACCGATCTGTGCTGGAGCCGGGTCACCCATTGGCGGGCGTTGCTGACCGCCGCGGTCGACCAGCCTCCGCACGAACCCATCACCGCGGCGCTGGTGTCCGGCTTGAAATCCGAACCGGCGGTGGACATTTTGGCGGGCTGGCTGGCCAGCCGCCTCGACGGGCCCGTCACCCGCGTCGTCGGTGAGTTGAGGGTCGAACTGACCCGACCGTCGGAGACCATAACGCTGTCCCGCCCGCAAGACGGAGTGACCGCGACGATGCAGCGCACCAACCGGCCCGACGCCCTGCTGCCGTTGGCCCGCCGTGAGACCCGGGACTGTCTGGCAGAGGATCTGCGTCGCCTCGACGCCGACGACGTGTACCGCGACGCCCTTTCCGCACTCGACAAGGTGCAGTACAAATGACCGAGACGATCATCGAAATCCATGCGGACAGTGGCGAACTGGCGACGGCTGCCGGCGCCCGACTGGTGGGTGCGATCACCTCGGCAGTCGCCGCTCGGGGCCGGGCCTTCGTCGTGTTGACCGGGGGCGGCACCGGAATCGCCCTGCTGCGGCACGTTGCCGACCACGGCCCGGACATCGACTGGTCGGTGGTGCACCTGTACTGGGGCGACGACCGCTTCGTTCCACACGATGACGACGAACGCAACGCCAAGCAGGCGCGTGCGGCACTGCTGGATCGCATCGACATCCCGGCCGGCAATGTGCATCCGATGGCACCGTCCGACGGCGAGTTCGGCCCCGACATCGAGGCCGCCGCCCGAGCCTACGAGCAGGTGCTTGCCGAAACAGCGCCGGCTGGTGAGCCCACGCCGGAGTTCGACGTTCACCTGCTCGGCATGGGTGGTGAGGGACATGTCAACTCGCTGTTTCCCGGCACCCCCGCGGTGGGCGAACAGACCCGGATGGTGGTGGCGGTGACGGACTCACCCAAGCCGCCGCCGCGGCGGATCACCTTGACGCTGCCCGCGATCCGGCGTTCCCGCGAAGTCTGGCTGGTGGTCGGCGGGGCCGCCAAGGCCGAGGCGGTCGCCGCGGCGGTCGGCGGTGCCGCGCCCGTGGACGTTCCGGCGGCCGGCGCGGTTGGGCGGGAGAAGACGGTGTGGCTGCTGGACCCCGAGGCCGCCGCGCTGCTCTGAGCCCTGGCCCCACGCCCGCTCCGAAGACGCGCCGGCCGTCGATTCGCAGATCGCCGTCCGCCAAACAATGCAGCGTGGCCTGCAGAGGCGCCGGCAACAGCGTAGAAGTTATCGGTCCCTGCTTGCCCGACGGCTGGTGCGAGGTGAGCGGAGACTTCGTACCCGGCGCTCGCGGCTGGGTCTGGGGGCACCTGAAACCGCCATAGCCTTTCGGCGTCGCACTCGGTGCCGCTTGACCGAGGTCTCCGATGGTTTCGGTGCCGTCATGCACCGACGGCTACGACGGACCCGCGCGGCGACGAATCACGATCGGGGCCGAACAGTTCTGATTCGTACTAACATTCGCGAACATGACAGTCGAACTGACGCAGGAGGTTTCCCGCAGGCTCGAATCGGACCGCTACGTGTGGTTGACCACCGTGGCGAAATCCGGCCAGCCTGTACCAAGGCTCGTGTGGTTCTTCTTCGACGGCAAGGAAGTGACCGTGTATTCCATGCCGAAAGCCGCGAAGATCGCGCACATCAAGGCCCGTCCGCAGGTCAGCCTGAATCTGGATTCCGATGGCAACGGCAGGGGGACCGTCGTGGTCGCCGGTGCGGCCAGAATCGACGCGGTCGGCGCCGATTCGCTCGCGGACGAGCAGTATCAGGCCAAGTATCGCGATTACGCCGCCAGCATCGGGATGCGCGACGAACACCTCGCCGCGTTCAGCACGCGGCTGAAGATCAGCGTCGACAAGGTGTGGTCGACGCCGTCTGCCGGGTAGCCGCCATCCCAGCGTGGGAGCCTCCCGCCGGGTTGCTCGTGGGCGCCTCGCCGCTCAGCCCACCACGATCACGTGCAGAGTCCGCGGGCCGTGTACGCCCTCGACCCGGTCGAGTTCGATGTCGCTGGTTGCGCTCGGTCCGCTGATCCACGTCAACGGCCTTGTATTGCTCCCCGACTCGACCAGTCGCAGCACCGCCTCGGGGACATCACTGACGATCTGATCGGTGCCGACCACGCAGATGTGCATGTCCGGCACCAGACTGGTCGCGCGCCGGCCCTGCCCCGGGCCGTGGTCGAGAACGATGGTTCCGGTGTTGGCGATGCCGACGGTCGCCGTGGTGACCACCGCGTCGATCTCGTCGAGTTCGGCCGGGGTGAGCCCGTTGTCCTCGACCCAACCGACGTCCACCCCGTCGCCCCAGCGGTCCCGCACCGCGGCGTCGGCCACCACCGTGGCGGCGCCGGCCCGCCCCAGCGCCCCCGCGATCGCCGCTGCGACCCCGTCCGGACCGACGCGTTGCACCTCGGCCCGGTAGTCGGCGGTGCGCTCGATGAAACGCGCGACGACACCCTCGTCACCGGTGCTCACCGACTGCCCGTACGTCCACGGCACCACGGGCACGTCCGGGCGGTCGGCCAGCGCCGCACGCACCCGCCCCAAGATCTCCTCACGCGCGCTCATCCGTGTGCTCCTCGTTGGCGGGTTCCTCGCGGCGGGTGGTCGGTGACGGCGCACCGCCCGCAGCCATGCTGCGCTACTCATGACGCCCGCCGTCGGTGCGCTTCCACCAACTCCGGAACGACTCCGTCGGCGGCACCGGGACGTCGCGGGATCCGGACCACACGCTGGCCGGCCACGGCAGCGAGCGGAGCACCTGCTTGGCGCCGAACACCCTGCTGCGCAACGCCTTCCCGCCGACACCGGCCGCCGACTCGGCGGCTTCGAAACGGCGGTGGTCGGCGAACATCCAGCCGGTGGCCTTCATCGCCAACCCCTCAGCCGACGGCATCCCGCCGCGATGCTCGTCGACCACCCGGGTGCGAAGATGCACCAGCAGCGACGGGATGTCGATGCGGACCGGGCAGACGTCGAAGCATGCTCCGCACAGCGTAGAGGCATACGGCAGCGACTTGTCGACATCGCTTGCGGTCCCGCGCAATTGCGGGGTCAGCACCGCGCCGATGGGGCCCGGATACACCGAACCGTAGGCGTGCCCGCCCGTCCGCTCGTAGACCGGGCAGACGTTGAGGCAGGCCGAACATCTGATGCAGCGCAGCGCCTGCCGGCCGACGGTGTCGGCCAGCACCTTCGTGCGGCCGTTGTCGATCAGCACGATGTGCATCCGCGATGGGCCGTCGCCGGCGGCCGGACCGGTCCAGATCGAGGTGTAGGGGTTTTCCCGCTCCCCGGTGCTGCTCCGCGGCAAGACCTGCAGGAACACCTCGAGGTCACGCCACGACGGCAGCACCTTCTCGATGCCGACCACCGAGATCAGCGTCTCCGGGAGCGTCAAGCACATCCGGCCGTTGCCCTCGGATTCGACGACCACCAGGCTGCCGGTTTCGGCGATGGCGAAGTTGGCCCCCGAGATGGCGACCCTGGCCCGCAGGAACTTCTCCCGCAGGTGCAGCCGCGCGGCCTCGGCCAGCCGACGCGGGTCGTCGGTGAGATCTTCGGGCGCCGGTCGGCCGACCTTGCCCATCTGCCGCAGGAAGATCTCGCGGACCTCGGCGCGGTTGCGGTGGATGGCCGGCACCAGGATGTGACTGGGCCAGTCGTCGCCGAGCTGCACGATCAGTTCGGCCAGATCAGTCTCCCAGGCGTCGACACCCGCCGCGGCCAGTGCCTCGTTGAGCTCGATCTCCTGGGTCGCCATCGACTTGACCTTGACCACCTCGGAAGCCCCCGTGGCCAGCACCAGGTCGACGACGATGCGGTTGGCCTCCTCGGCGTCGCGCGCCCAGTGCACGCTGGCGCCCGCCGCGGTCGCGTTGGCCTCGAAGTCCTCCAGATGCTCGTCGAGGCGAAGCAGGGTCTGGTCCTTGATGGCCTCGGCGGCCAGCCGCAGCTGCTCCCAGTTGTCCAGCTCACCGACGGCACCGGCACGCTTGGTGCGGATGATCCCGGTGGCGTGCGCCAGGTTTCGGCGCTGTACGGAGTTGCGCAGCGCCTCCCTGGCCGCCACCTGGAACTTCGGCATGCCGAGGAACTGCGCGGTGACCCCGACGTGCGGATGGCCGGTCATGCCGGATGCTCCTCGGTGGAAGCCAGGATCTCGGCCAGGTGCAGCACCCGCATCCCGCTGCGCTGCCGGGACAACATTCCACCGATGTGCGCCAGGCACGAGTTGTCACTGGCGACAAGAACTTCGGCCCCGGTGTCGCGGACATGGCGGGCCTTGTCGGACCCCATCGACACCGAGGTGTCGGCGTTCTTGATCGCGAACGTCCCGCCGAAGCCGCAACACTGTTCGGCCGCCGGAAGTTCGATCAGGTCGATGCCGCGCACGGCGCGCAGCAGTTGCAGCGGCCGGTCCCCGACGCGCAGCATCCGCAGCGAATGACACGTCGGGTGGTAGGTGACCCGGTGCGGGAAGTACGCGCACACGTCGGTCACGCCGAGCACGTCGACCAGGAACTCGGACAGTTCGTACACCCGCGGCGACAGTTCGTCGACCCCGGCCAGCAGCACGGGATCGCCTGTCCGGCGAGCGATGTCGTGGTGTTGATGGCGCACCGAGCCGACGCACGACCCCGACGGCGCGACGATCGCGTCGTATCCGGCGAAAGCGCCGACGAAGGTCCGTACCGCCGGCACCGCCTCGTCAGCGTATCCGGTGTTGGTGAACATCTGCCCGCAGCAGGTCTGCTCCACGGGGAACTCCACCTCGCAGCCCAGTCGGCGCAGGAGGCGTACCACCGCCCTCGGGGTCTGCGGCCACATGACGTCGTTGAAACAGGTGGCGAACAACGCGACTTTGCGGCCGGTGCCCGCTGGCGCGCCCATCAGGGCAGCATCCATGACAGCGCGGTCGACTGCAACCCGACGAGCAGGCACAGCACCACCAGCAGCCCTGCGCTTCTCCACAGCGCCCGCCGGAAGATGTCCGACTCGCGGCCCAGCAGCCCCACCGCGGTGGCCGCGATATGGACGGTGGACGACGACGGCCTGCGGCCGTCACGAGCCATGCTTGTTCTCTGCCCGAATCCGTGCCAGCTAACCTAGCTCCCATGACCGACAAAGCTGGCGCCCAACACAGCCGTCCCCCACAGCAGCGGCTCAAGACGCTGGCACAGGCGGCGCTCAATGCCGACGTCACGGTCGGCCAGGTCGATGCGCTGCTGGACAACCTCACCGAGATGCTCAGCCACCTGGGCAGGTCGACCGACGCAATCGACGAGACGATGGTGCGCTTCAATTCGACGATCAAACATATCGACGAACTCGCGCCCCGGCTGATCGTGATGATCGAGCAGATGGAGGCGATCGTCGACCGGGTGGAGCGCCTCGTCGGTCTCGGCGAGGCCGTGGTGTCGCCCCTTTCGGCGACCGAGCACGCGGTGCGCGGTGTGGTCAACGCGTTGCGCGGCAGAGCCGGGGTGTAGCAGTCGCCCGACGAGCGTTCGGCCGCATGGTGTTGCCTAGTCCCCGCCGTCGACCGCCAACCCGGCGACGACCACGACGAACAACGCCACGATCGCCGTCGGCGCCAACAGTGCGACCCACCGCTGCTGCAGGAAGATCGAGGTGGCTGCCAGCCCCAGCACCGAAAACCCCAGGGCCCCAATGATGCTCTGGGCGGTGACCGTGACGGCGGTCGACCCGGCGGCGTACCGCAACATCAGGTAGCCCGTCGCCGACAGTCCGGAGAGCAGGGCGAAGACGGCGGCTGGATCGTCCCACGCCAGCAGGCACACCACGATCACCGCCGCGGCGGTCGCCGCCGGCCGGAACACGACGCCGACGATCACCGCGGCCACGGCCAGACCCGCCGCAAACAGCGCCGGCCCGTGGGTCTGCACGCCGGCTGCCGCGACCATCGTCAGCCCCAACACGGTGGCCAGGGCGTTGGCGGCGGGCAAGCCGGTGTCCGCCATTTCAGCGCACTCCCGAGCGCCGGCGCCGGTCCGGCATCACCCGCATGGCGTCATCGAGGGTGCGGTCGCCCGGCCAGGGCACCACGTCCACCCCTATCGTGCGCATGTCGCGGTACATGAAGAATCGTTGCAGCGCCCACATCCGCGTGATCAGCGGATCGGGTTCGTCCTCGAACGGGGCCACGTCGAGGACGTCGACGACGATGACGACGTGGCCCCGCTTTGCGAGGTCGACCAACGCCAGGGTGAAATCCGGTGCGAGCAGCGTGGAGAACGCGACCACGATCGCGCCCCGCGGAACGGCGGCGCGTGGCGCCAGCGTGCCCGAGGTGGTCCGATAGCCGTCCCCTGCCGCCAGTACCGCGTCCAGCACGCGGTAGAACTGGCGTCGGCCGACTTCGGCGCCGAGCCAGCGGGCCTGGCCACCCAACGTGACGATCCCCGCGCGATCGCCGTTTCTCAGCGCGCTCTGCACCACCTGGACCGCACCGCGCACACTCCGCTCGGCGGCCCGGGTTGCCGGACCGGAAGGCTGCACATAGTTGTCCAACAGCACCACGACATCCGCGGCGCGCTCGCTGAGCCGTTCGGTCACGTGCAGGCTGCCCCGCCGGGCGCTCACCGGCCAGTTGACCGAACGCAGTTGATCGCCCGGCACGTAGGCACGGACGTCGGCGTATTCGACGCCCCGTCCGACGTGTCGGGTCAGGTGCGTGCCGAGCCGGTCGAGCAGTTCGGTGCGAGGCGTCGGCGTGGCCTGCGGCGGGGCCACCGGGAACACGAAGACGTCGGCAACCGCGACGGTGGCCGTTCCCGCCAGCAGCGCACCCTGTGCATTGGCGTCGACGCGCACGTGCACCGGGTAGCGTCCCCAGCGCTCGGCCGACAACGTCATCGTCAGATGGTCGATCCGCCGATCGACGACGACCTGCGCCCCGGTCACTCCGGTCGCGTCCACCGTCACCCGCACATCGTCGGAATCCGTTGTGGCCCAACTGCTCAGAGTCACCTGCTCGCCTTCGAAGCAACGCAGCAGGGCGTGCTCCGTGTGCAGGTGGACATCCCCGGACGGACGCTGCCAGCGCGCGGACACCAGCACGCCGACCAGCGGTGCCGCGAACACGACCAGCTGCCAACTGGATCCGATCACTGCCACCGCCAGTGCGACCGCGGTGGCGATCGCCAGGTGAAGTGCGAACGGCGAAGCGTGCCAGTTTAATTCGACCTTCGTCGGGTGCTTGTCAGCCGTCTCGGCTGCCACTCAAGTGGCTCCGCCGGCGCGCGGAACCGGTAGCCTGCGCAGCAGTTCCTCGACGACATCCGCGCTGCGGACCTGACGAACCCACATCTCCGGCCGCAGCGCGATGCGGTGAGCGATGGCCGCAACCGCAAGTGATTTCACGTCTTCGGGAATCACATAGTCCCGCCCGGCCAGCAGGGCGCGCGCCCGCGCGAGTTGCACGAGGTCCAACTCGGCGCGTGGGCTGGCACCGACCGCCACCTGTGAGTGCTGACGCGTCGCCGACGCCAGCGCCACCACATAGTGCAGCACGTCCTCGTGCACGGTGACCTGCTCCACCGACTCGCGCATCGCCAGCAGCTCGCCCGATTCGACAACCTGGTTCACCGTCGGTACGGCCGCGCCCCGGTCGAGTCGGCGGCGCAGCATCGCGGCCTCCTCTGTTGCGGACAAGTACTTCAGTTCCAGCCGCACGGCGAAACGGTCCAACTGCGCCTCGGGCAGCGGGTAGGTGCCTTCGTACTCGATGGGGTTGTCGGTGGCCACCACGAAGAACGGCGCGGGCAGCGGGTAGGTGACGCCGTCGATGCTCACCTGATGTTCGGCCATCGCCTCCAGCAGCGCGGCCTGCGTCTTCGGCGGCGTGCGATTGATTTCGTCGGCCATCAGCAGGTCGGTGAAGATCGGGCCCCGGCGGAACTCGAAACGCCCCGACTGCATGTCGTACACCGTGGAACCCAGCAGGTCGGCCGGCAGCAGATCGGGGGTGAACTGGACGCGGGTGAACTCGAGGCCCAACGCCGCGGCGAAGGACCGGGCGATCAACGTCTTGCCCAGTCCGGGCAGGTCCTCGATGAGAACGTGGCCGCCCGCCAGCACCGTGATGAGGATGAGGGTCAGGGCATCCTGCTTACCGACCACCACGCGCTGGATCTCGTCGAGCACCTGCCGGCTGCGTTCGGTCGTGGTCTGGATCGGCATCGTCATCGCGGGCTTCACACCCGCTCGAGTCGGTGCAGGATGTCCTCGAGCACTGCACGCCCCGGTCCGGGCCCGTCGCCGCCACTGCTCGCGATGTTGTCGGGGTCCACCCAGGGCCACAGCTGGGGGCCGAGCAACATCTCTCCCGTCCCGCGGAATGCGGCGGGGTCTTTGCGTTGCTGCTGACCCACCGCCGACTCGAACTGCCGCGCCAGCATCGGCCGCAGGTGGCGGTCCCAGTCCCGCCGTGTCGAATCGGCGCGGCTGATCAATGTTTCGGTACGGATTCGCCAGCGCCGCAACGCCACCCCGATGTCTCCGGGATCTACGGGGCCTGCCGGAGCGGGTGGGCGCAACAGGCTCCAGCACACGGCCAGCAGCACGGCCGCCACCGCCACTCCGGAGGCCGCCAGCACCCAGCGCCACTCCAGCAAGGCGAAAGCCGCGACCTCGGCCGCGATGACGAGGCTGAAGCCGACGATGACGAGCTTCTTCTCGACGAGCTTCTTCATGAGGAAGTGCTCACGACGAACTTTTCCCGAGCGGGGTCGCCCAACTCGGCCAGGACGAGCCGAAGTGCGCGCACGGCGTTGTCGCGATGGGTCTCGTCCATGACATGCGGACTGAACCTCGCCTCCTCGAACAGATCGACCAGGGGTGCCGCGCTGTCCGACCGCAGCACCAGGTTGTCGACGGCCCTGGCGAGGACCTCCGACGCGGTGTCGAAATCGCGCGGGGCCATCCCCGGTACGCGGGCGAGCTCACGTTCCATCGTCGCGTAGCAGGCGATTATGGCGGCGCGGGGTTCGCGACTGAGGTCACCCACTTCGGCCAACCCGAGCTCGGCCGCCCGCACCAGCGAATCCGACGGCGCACCGCGCGAACCACCGCCCTCCGGTACCGCGGTCGCCGGCTCCCTCGTGCGCCGGTCCCGGCGCACGAGGACGATTCCGGTGGTCATCAGCAGCACGGAGATCAGCGTGGCCCCGGCCAGGACGGCCGCGGCGGCGCCGTCGAGGGCGTCCGGCGGGCGAGCGGCGGGCGGCGGGGTCCGCGGCACCGCGGGCTCGGCGACGTCCGGGGGCCCAGGCGGCGGGGTCCCGACATCGGTCGGTTGCCACGCAGGCAGCAACCGGATCAGCAGCAGCCAGCCGGCGACGGCGACCGCGATGGCGACGCCGACGATCAGCACCGTGCGCGCCCGCAGCCGGTCCCGCAACCATTCCGGTACCACCTCGGGCGCCGAGGCCGCCGGGGAACGGTTCCGCGACCGGAGCGCCACGATGAAGAGCGCCAGCGACACCGCGATCAGCGCGACCAGCAGCACCAGCTCCGCTGTCTCACTGAGAGTGCGGGGCGGGTCCTCGGACTGACCGCCGCCGGGCGGTGAACCGCGCAGCGCGATGGCGGCGACGACGAAAAGTGCGGCCGGCACAATCACTCGCGCTGGCCCGCTGGTCAAGCTGGCCACCTGCGCATTGTTCCATGCCCGGCGAGAAAGTCAGCCGCTGTTGCGCAACGCGGTCGCCAGTCCGCTCATCGTGAGCAGGATGCCTCGCTGCACCAGTTCGTTATCGTCACCCGATCGGTACCGGCGCAACAGCTCGACCTGCAGGTGGTTCAGCGGCTGCAGATAGGGAAACCGGTTGAAGACCGACCGTGCCAGGGCCGGGTTGTCCGCCAGCAGATCGTCCTGTCCGGTGATGAGCGTGTACATCGCGATCGTCCGCTCGTGCTCGCTGGCGATCTTGTCGAACACCCGGCGTCGCAATGCTTCATCCTCGACCAGTTCGGAGTAGTGCGCGGCCAGACCCATGTCCGACTTCGCGAGCACCTGCGCCATGTTCGAGAGCACGGTGCGGAAGAACGGCCAGCGCTCGTAGAGGTCCCGGAGCACCTCGAGGCGGCCGGGTTCCTCGGCGATCCACTGCTCGAACGCGGTCCCCGTGCCGTACCAGCCGGGCAACATGACCCGCGACTGGCTCCAGGCCAGCACCCACGGGATCGCGCGCAGATCCGAGATCGACGTGGTGGGCTTGCGGGAGGTGGGGCGGCTGCCGATGTTGAGCGCACCGATCTCGCTGACCGGCGTAGAGGCCTTGAAGTACTCGACGAAACCCGGTGTGTCATGCACCAACCCGGCGTATGCCCGCTGCGCGAGAGTCGCGAGCTCGTCGAGGACGTCGTAGGCGCCCTGGGCCAGTTCCCCAAGTCCCTCGGTGTCCAGCAGCGTCGACTCCAGGGTGGCCGCCAGCAGGGTCTCCAGGTTGCGGTGCGCAATGTCGGGTTCGGCGTACTTGGCCGCAATCACCTCGCCCTGTTCGGTGATGCGCAGGGAGCCCTGCACCGCCCCCGGCGGCTGGGCCAGGATGGCGTCGTAGCTGGGACCGCCGCCGCGGCCCACCGTGCCGCCGCGACCGTGGAAGAGCCGCAACCGGATTCCCGTCTTCCGCGCCATCTCCACCAGATCCAGCTCAGCCCGGTAGAGCGCCCAGTTGGCCGCCAGGTATCCGCCGTCCTTGTTGGAGTCCGAGTAGCCGAGCATCACTTCGTGGCTCTCGCCGCGCGCGTGGATGAGACTGCGGTACAACGGAAGATCCAGCAGCGCCTCCATGATCTCGGCGCCGTGCCGCAAGTCCTCGATCGTTTCGAACAACGGCACGATACCAACCGGGCAGTAGGGGTGGTCCCCGGAGGCGTCCAGCAGTCCGGCCTCCTTGAGCAGCAGCGCCGCCTCCAGCATGTCCGACACCGACTTACACATCGAGATGATGTAGTTGGGGATGGCGGCAGGTCCGAACACGTTGACCGCCCGAGCACCCGAGATCACGATGTCGAGTTCCTTGCGGGCGAGTTCGGACAACTCGGCACCGCCACCGATGAGCGGACGCCGCGTGCTCAGCTCGGCGACGAGCAGCTCGACTCGGTCCGCTTCCGGCAGCGCCGCGTAGTCGGGATGCACCCCGGCCCAGGCCAGCAGTTCGGCGACCACTTCCTGGTGCACCTCGGAGTTCTGCCGCATGTCCAGGCCGCACAGATGGAATCCGAAGACGTGCACGGCTTCGCGCAGCCGCGCCAACCGGTCGTCGGCCAGCAGCGCACTGCCGTGGCCGCGCAGTGCGGCGTCCACGACGTCGAGGTCGGCGAGGAACTCCGCGGGTGTCTGGTAGCGCGGCATGCCCAGGTCGAGCTCGTGCTCGGGTTGACGGTCGAGAATGTCGGTCCCGGTCGCGGTCAGTCTGCCGTGGATGACCCGCAGCGCGCGCCGGTACGGTTCGTCGGCGCGGGCCGGTTCATGGCAGGCGTCGGCGAGCGCACTCAATTCGTCGCTGATCCGCACCAGCCGGGCCGACATCGACAGTTCCTCTTCGAGGGCGGTCAGCTCGGTGAAGTAATGGGCGAACGCGGTGTAGGCGGCACTGCCGGTGGCCAGCCGCATGACGGCGGCGGTGACGTTCGGGTTGCCGTCGCGGTCTCCCCCGATCCACGAGCCGGGCCGCAGGATCGGCTCGGACAACAACCGCGCCTCGGGCCAGCGCGCCTGCAACGCCGACCGCACCTCGGCGTTCACCTGCGGGATCACTTCGAAAAACGCCGCTGGGTAGTAGCGCAGGCCGGTTTCGATCTCGTCGGAGATCTTCAGCCGGGACAAGCGGATCAGCGCGGTCTGCGACAGTGTCAGGATCTGGCGGCGCAGTTCCATCTCGATGCCGGCGCCGTCCGCGGTGCGGGTGTGGCCGGCGGCGTGCAGTCGCAGCAGTTCGGTGATGCGGTGCTGGGTGTCGAATACCGTGCGGCGCCGCGTCTCGGTCGGATGCGCGGTGATGACCGGTGACACCAGGGCGCCGGTCAGCGCGTCGGCGACCGTCGCGGCATCCAACTGCGCGGAGTCAAGCTTCAGGTAGGTGGCGGCCAGGCTGCTGTCCTGTGGCGGCTCCCCCGCGGCGACGTGGATGGCTCGGCGGCGCTCGCGGTGGATGTCCTCGGCGACATTGGCCAGCAGGGCGAAATGGGTGAACGCGCGGATCACCGGGATCGCGGTTCGGACCGCGATCCCGTCGAAGAGTCCGGCAAATTCGGACCGGTCGATCTCCGAGCGGCGCACCCGGAACGACTCGACGCGCGCGCGCTCCACCAAATCGAAGATCTCGTCGCCGTACTGCTCACGCACGGTGTCACCGAGCATGGCGCCGAGCATTCGGATGTCCTCGCGCATCGGTTCGGTGGCCTCACGCCCGATCGGCGTTCGGTGCACCGCGCCGATCGGAGCCAGCGCGGCATCGGGGGCTTTTGGCATGCCACCAAGTATCAGCGCACCTCAGGCTCGGCGCATGGCGAGCAGCGGTGGCTTCGGTCGGAGGCGCGACGGTTGAGAACGGACGGCTACGCGCCGTACTTGATCTGCAGCGCCATCGCGACGATGGCGACGACCCAGATCCCGGTCACGAACAGCGTCATCCGGTCGAGGTTCTTCTCCACCACGGTCGAGCCGGACAGGCTGGACTGCACACCGCCGCCGAACAGCGTGGACAGACCACCGCCCTTGGCGCGGTGCAGCAATACGAGCAGTATCACCAGCAGACTGGTGACAACCAGCACGATCTGCAGGGCCAATTCCATGCCGGTCAGCCTACACCGCGCCGAGAGTTGCATTGTGAACGCATATCCGCAGGACGGCCCGTCAACAACGCAACTCTCGGCGCAGAGATCAGGGCAGCGGCCCGCCGGCGGCGATCGCGGACAGGGTCGCGAACTGCTCGCCGTCCAGTGACGCCCCGCCGACCAGGGCGCCGTCGACGTCGTCCTGCCCGACGATCTCCCCGACGTTCTTCGCGTTCACCGAGCCGCCGTAGAGCACCCGCACCCCCGCCGCGATCTCCGGGCTCGCCAGCTGCGCCAACTCGGCACGGATCGCTGCGCACACCTCCTGGGCGTCGGCGGCACTGGCCACCCGGCCGGTCCCGATGGCCCACACCGGCTCGTAGGCGATCACGACGGTGCCGATCTGCTTCGCCGAGAGCCCGGCCAGTGAGCCGCGCAACTGCTCCACGTTGTACGCGACGTGCGTGCCGGCCTCGCGAATCTCCAGCCCCTCCCCGATGCAGACGATGGGCGTCAGGCCGTGTTTGAGAGCCGCGGCGGCCTTGGCAGCCACCAGTTCGTCGCTCTCATCGTGGTACGTGCGCCGCTCGGAATGCCCGACAACGACGAACGCGCAACCCAGCTTGGCCAGGAACGCGCCGCTGATCTCGCCGGTGTAGGCCCCGGAGTCGTGTCGGGAGAGGTCCTGGGCGCCGTAGGTCAGCCGCAGCTTGTCGCCGTCCACCAGGGTCTGCACGCTGCGCAGGTCGGTGAACGGCGGGATGACAGTGACATCGACTTTGTCGAAGTACTTGTCGGGCAACGAGAAAGCGATCTTCTGCACCAGAGCGATGGCCTCGAAGTGGTTGAGGTTCATCTTCCAGTTGCCCGCAATGAGCGGTTTACGGGACACGGGTCTCCTAGCTTTCCAGAACGGCGATGCCGGGAAGTTCTTTGCCCTCAAGGAATTCCAGCGACGCTCCACCGCCGGTGGAGATGTGGCTGAAGCCGTCCTCGGGCAGACCGAGTTGACGCACGGCGGCCGCGGAGTCTCCGCCCCCGACGACACTGAACGCGCCCTTGCCGGTGGCAGCGATGATGGCCTCGGCCACACCCTTGGTGCCGGCGGAGTACGCCGGGAACTCGAAGACACCCATCGGGCCGTTCCAGAACACCGTCCTGGCGTTGGACAGCAACGCGGTGAACCGCTTCACCGACCCCGGACCGATGTCCAGGCCCATCTTGTCGGCCGGGATCGCGTCGGCGGCGACGTGCTCCGGCGGCGAATCCGCGGCGAACTTCTCGGTGACGAGGAAGTCCACCGGTAGGTGGATCACGTCACCGTAGTCCTCCAGCAGCTTGCGGCAGGTTTCGACCATCTCCTCCTGCAACAGCGAAGTGCCCACCGAAAGGCCTTGTGCGGCAAGGAATGTGAAGCACATTCCGCCACCGATGATCAAACTGTCGGCCCTGGCGGCCAGGTTCTCGATCACCGCCAGCTTGTCGGACACCTTGGATCCGCCGAGCACCACGGCGTAGGGCCGCTCCGTCGACTCGGTCAGCTTCGCTAGCACCTTGACCTCGGCGGCAACCAGCGTGCCCGCGTAATGCGGCAGCAGCTTGGCCACGTCGTACACCGAAGCCTGCTTGCGGTGCACCACCCCGAAGCCGTCGGAAACAAATGCCGCGCCGTCCCCGACGAGCTCGACCACGGCCTTGGCCAGCGACTCGCGCTCCGCGCCGTCCTTGCTGGTTTCCCGCGGATCGAACCGGATGTTCTCCAGCAGCAGGATGTCACCGTCGGTCAGGCCCTCGGCGCGCGCCAGCGCGTCGGTGCCCACCACATCTCCGGCGAGTTGGACGTGCCGGCCGAGCCGCTGCCCGAGCTCCTTGGCCACCGGGGCAAGGGAGAATCTGGGATCTGGCTCGCCCTTGGGCCGGCCCAGGTGCGCGGTCACCACGATCTTGGCCCCGGCGTCGGACAGCGCCTTGAGTGTGGGCAGCGACGCGATGATGCGCCCCGGGTCGGTGATGTGTCGAACTCCGTCGTCTCCTGAGTCCAAGGGGACGTTGAAGTCGGAGCGCACAAGCACGCCCCGACCCGTAACGCCCTCTGCCAGAAGATCTTCGAGTGTCTTGACGCTCATCGTGGGCTAGAGCGACTTACCGACCAGAGCAACCAGGTCCACCAGGCGGTTGGAGTAGCCCCACTCGTTGTCGTACCACGACACGGCCTTGGCCTGGTTGTCGATCACCTTGGTCAGACCCGAGTCGAAGATCGAGCTGTGCGGGTCGGTGACGATGTCGCTGGAGACGATCGGTGCGTCGTAGTACTTCAAGATCCCCTTCATCGGCCCGTCGGCGGCGGCCTTCATCGCGGCGTTGATCTCGTCGGCGGTGCCGGCCTTCTTCAGTTCGACGGTCAGATCGGTGCAGGAACCGGTTGGGATCGGCACCCGCAGCGCGTAGCCGGCCAGCTTGCCCGTGAGCTC
>CAYLWH010000006.1:22957-31761 GCA_964387245.1 uncultured Mycobacterium sp. | reverse complement strand
ACGACGCGTTGGAGATGATGTTCTGGCTGCCGTCGTACTTTTCGTCGTTGACGCCCATCACGATGGTGATGTCCTCGTCGGTGGCCGGCGCTGAGATGATCACCTTCTTGGCGCCCGCATCCAGGTGGCCCTTGGCCTTCGCGCCGGCGGTGAAGATGCCGGTCGATTCGACCACGACGTCCACGCCCAGGTCGCCCCACGGCAGTGCCGCCGGCCCCTCCTTGACTTCGAGCGCCTTGATCTTGACGTTGCCGACCACGATGGTGTCGTCGCCCTCGAGGCTGACCTCGTACGGCAGCCGGCCCAGGATCGAGTCGAACTTGAGCAGATGCGCCAAGCTCGCGTTGTCGGTGAGATCGTTGACCGCCACGATCTCGATGTCGATGTTCTGCCCGAGAGCCTGCTGGGCGTCGAGGGCCCGGAAGAAGTTGCGGCCGATGCGGCCGAAGCCGTTAACGCCTACCCGGATGGTCACGTGTCTCTCCTTGGTCGGTTCTGCGTGCTCGGAGAGCAGCCTAGTGGCGACGGCCGCTCGGTGTGGGCTTTGATTCGCAAACTAACGGCCAACGGATTCTGAACAACAAGCCGACCAGCGGAACGAGTAGAGCAGAATCTCAGGGATGGAAATCGTCGCAGCAGTGATCGTCTTGTTAACGCTCGCGGCCATGACGACCGGTCGGGTTCCGGCGGTGCTGGCCCTGATCTGCGCTCTTGTCACCGCGGGACTGCTCCGCATCGCCACCCCCGCTGCACTGTTCAGCGGCCTGAGCAATGGTGGCGTCATCACCATTGCGGCGATGCTGGTGATCGCCAAGGGCATCCTGCACACCGGAGTGGTGTCGCGTGTGACCTACTGGCTGCTGGCCGGCGTCAATTCCACCAGCCGGGCGCTGCGCCGTCTGATCCCGCCGGTCGGGTTCGTCTCCGCTTTCATCAACACCACACCGATCGTGGCGATGCTGATCCCCGCCACCCGGGAACTCGAGCAGCACTCGGGAGTGCCGGCCCGCGGCGTGCTCCTGCCGATCGCCCACGCCACCACACTCGCGGGGTCGGCGACTTTGATCGGCACCAGTTCGAACCTTCTGATCGCCGGTCTGGCCGGCAACCAGGGCGTCGAGCTGAGGATGTTCTCGTTCGCGCCGATCGCGGTTCCGGTGGCGCTGGTGGGCTGGCTGGTGTTGCTGGTCATCGCCCCACGGATGCTGCGGGGCCGTACCGACAAACCCGAACGCGAGATGTCCTGGCGGGCCGAGATACCTCTCGGAGAGGGAGCGAATGCGGTCGGCCGGACCGCGGCCGCGGTCGGTATCCGGGCGACACCGGACTTCGAGCTGATCGAGATCCGGCGGTGGGGTAAGCGGGTGGACGCCGACGCCACGCTGGCCGACCGCGACGTGCTCGTCTACCGTGCCACCGAGGTCGGGGTCCACATGCTGTGGGGCACCCCCCGGTTCGGATTGTCACCCCAGGATCTGTTCCTCGTCACCATCGGCACCACCGATCGGGCAACGGTTCGCGACCTCGAAGACGATGAGGACATCATGGTGGTCGCCGCCCAAACCACCGATCCGTTGCGCGACACCATCGCCAAGCCGGGAGATATGGCTCTGGTGACGGCCAGTTCGGCCGACATGCTCGTCCAAAACCCACTGGTCGGGCTGTGGCAGAAGGTGGCGGGTAAGGCTCCCCAGACGAAGAAGACCTGGATCGCCCTGACCATCTTGGTCGCTGTGATCCTCGCGGGATCCTTCAGCTACTCACCGATCGAACTCGACGCGGTGACCGGCGCCACGTTGATGGTGGTCACCGGAGTGCTGACACCGAGGTCGGCGGTGCGCGCCCTCAACTGGAACGTCCTGGCGATCATCGCGGGATCGGTCGGGCTCGGCGTCATCGTCGTCGAGAGCGGACTGGGCGCCATCATCGCGGACGCGATCCTGCATCTCTCCGCCGGGAACGCCGTCCTGGTGATCCTGGTGATCGCTGTCGGTACCACCCTGTTGACCAACGCCGTGACCAATGCCGCGGCCGCGGCGATCCTCACACCCGTGGCGCTCAAGGTCGCCAGCACCAACGGTATGGATCCGGTGCTGTTGCTCACGCTGATCGGCACGTGCATATCGTTCACGTTCCTCAACCCGTTCAGCCACCAGACGAATCTGATGGTGATGCGTCCGGGTGGCTACACCTTCGGGACATTTCTGCGGTTCGGCCTGCCGCTGACCATCGTGGTGTTGGCGACCGCTTGCGGTGTGGGCTGGGCGATGTCGAGGTAGCCCGTGCGACGAAGGTCGTTGCACCGCCGCGCGGTCAGGCCTCGTCGAGCAGTTCGGGCGTGACCGCGGATTCGGTGTCGGGGATACCGTCCTGCTTGGCTTTGCGATCCGCCATCGACAGCAGCCGTCGAATCCGGCCCGCCACAGCGTCTTTGGTCATCGGCGGGTCGGCCAGCCGACCGAGTTCCTCCAGCGAGGCCTGCCGGTGCTCGACGCGCAGCTTGCCGGCGTCCGCCAGATGATCGGGCACCGTCTCACCGAGAATGTGCAACGCGCGTTCCACTCGCGCGGCAGCCGCGACGGCCGCCCGGGCCGAGCGGCGCAGATTGGCATCGTCGAAATTGGCCAACCGGTTGGCCGTCGCACGCACCTCGCGGCGTATCCGGCGTTCCTCCCACGTCAGGCGGGTGTCCTGGGCGCCCATCCGGGTCAGCAGGGCACCGATCGCCTCGCCGTCGCGCACCACCACGCGGTCGGCGCCCCGCACTTCGCGGGCCTTGGCGCTGACGCCGAGTCGTCGGGCCGCTCCGACCAGCGCGAGTGCGGCCTCCGGGCCTGGGCAGCTGACCTCGAGTGCCGACGACCGGCCCGGTTCGGTGAGCGAGCCGTGGGCCAGGAAGGCGCCCCGCCAGGCCGCCTCGGCGTCGCCGACGCTGCCGCCCACCACCTGCGCGGGCAGCCCGCGCACCGGTCGGCCGCGGACGTCGAGCAGACCCGTTTGCCTAGCCAACGCTTCCCCGTCCTTGGCGACCCGCACGACGTAGCGGGTGTGCTTGCGGATACCCGTCGCGGTCAGCACATGGACCACCGCGTTGTAGCCGTACAGATCGAAGATGTCCTTGCGCAACCGCCGCGCGATCACCCCGAGGTCGACCTCTGCCTCGACGATGACCCGGCCGGAGACGATGTGCAGCCCCCCGGCGAATCTCAACAGAGCGGCGACCTCGGCGCGACGGGCACTGACGGAGTTCACCGCCAACCGGCTCAGCTCGTCTTTGACCTCCGCCGTCATCGCCACGGATCGTCACCTCTCGGTCTACTCGGACTGTGCCCCTCCGAACCCGGCGCCGGTGTCGGAATCGTCGGTACCGGCGACACGTCTCCCGGCACGCCCACGCCGCCGAGCGCGGCCGCCAGCTTGGCTGGATCATGTAAAGGTGTACCAGGTCGGGAGACATCAGCAAACTTGACCTCCGCGTTCAGCACGGCTGCGGTGCGCCGCAGTTGATCACGTTCACGGTCTCCCGGGACCCGCCCGGCGTCGACGATGACCTCGTGCACGGTGAACTCCGGGGCGTGCTGGACCAACACGTGCAGATGGCGTTCGGCCGAGAATCCGGCCGTCTCGCCCGGTTCGTCGGCGAGATTGAGGACCAGCGCCCGCCGCGCCGCGGTGGATCGCAGTGCCCCCGCCAAACCGGGCACCAGGACATGCGGTATGACGCTGGTGAACCACGAACCGGGGCCGAGAACCACCAAGTCTGCGCCCATGATGGCGTCGACGGCCTGCCGGGTGGCCGGCGGGTTGCCGGGGAGCAACCGCACCCGGCGCACCTTGCCCGGAGTGGTCGCGATCGCCACCTGCCCGCGGATCACCCGGCTCATCCGCGGATCCGACTCCAACCCGGCCACGTCGGCCTCGATCTGCAGCGCGAGCGGGCACATCGGCAGCACCCGGCCCTTGACGCCCAGCATGCGGCCCACCTCGTCGAGCGCGGCCACCGGGTCGGCGAGCACTTCGTTGAGTCCGGCCAGCAACAGATTCCCGATCGGGTGGCCCGCCAGTGCGCCGTCGCCACCGAACCGGTGCTGGATGATGGTCGCCCACAGCCGACCATGTGGGCTGTCGGATGCCAAGGCGGCCAACGCCATTCGAAGGTCGCCGGGCGGGACGATGTCGAGCTCGCTGCGAAGCCGGCCGGATGAACCACCGTCGTCGGCGACCGTCACCACCGCCGTGACGTGCGGGGTCAACCGCCGGGCGGCCGACAGCGTCGCGTACAGACCGTGGCCACCACCGAGGGCGACGATGCGCTGGCTCATTGCTCGGCTCCCACGTGCTCCGGTCCTCGCTCGTCCCTCGCTGCGATCCTCACCCGCGCTCGCCTTCGGGAGCTCATTGCTCGGCTCCCACGTGCTCCGGTCCTCGCTCGTCCCTCGCTGCGATCCTCACCCGCGCTCGCCTTCGGGAGCTCATTGCTCGGCTCCCACGTGCTCCGGTCCTCGGGAGCTCATTCCCGGCCCAGATCCCGGTGCAGGGCCCGCACGACCAGCTTGGCATCGGATGACAACACTGCCGCCAGCGCCTCGGCTATCGCGACGCTGCGGTGTTTGCCACCGGTGCACCCGATGGCAATGGTCATGTACCGCTTCCCCTCCCGCCGATAACCGTCGACCACGAGGCCGAGCAGTTCATGGTAGGACCGGATAAATCGCTCCGCGCCCGGTTGCCCGAGCACATAGTCGCGTACCGCCGGGTGCTGGCCGGTGTGCGGGCGAAGCGAGTCAACCCAGTGCGGATTGGGCAGAAACCGGACATCCATCACCATGTCGGCATCCATCGGCAACCCGTACTTGAATCCAAACGACTCGACGGTGACGTTGGTGGTCGGCGCAAACTCGGCCCCGAACGCCCGCTCCACACTCTCCCGCAGCGCCGGGACAGACAGCCTCGATGTGTCGATCACCAGGTCCGCACCGGCCCGGACTGGTGCCAGCAGGGCGCGCTCGGCGGCAATGCCCTCCGAGAGGGTCATCTCGCCCTGCATCGGGTGACTGCGCCGGTTCTGCTCGTAGCGCCGAACCAGAATCTCGTCCGAGGACTCCAGAAACAGCACCCGCGGCATGATTCCCCGGGTGGCCAGTTCGGTGCGCACCGAGTCGAGGTCGCCGGTGAACCCTCTCGAACGGACGTCCATCACGACGGCGAGTTGGGTGATCCGCGAACCTGCTGCCAGACCGAGGTCGACCATCCGCGTTATCAGTTCGGGCGGCAGATTGTCGGCGACATACCAGCCCAGATCCTCGAGAACCTTTGCAGCGGTTCCCCGGCCGGCTCCGGACAGCCCGGTCACCAGGACGACATCGATACCCGATCCGGGCACCGGTTCCACGTCGACGTGGGGCGCTCCGGAAGGCACTTCCTCAGTACTGTCTGTCATCCCGGTACCTGTTCAGCGATCTCATCGTCGCCTAGCGGGCCATCGAGGGGAAACGATCCCGGTGATTCCGCGGTCACCCGGGTGCCGACCGGCGGATCCTCGACGCCCAGCACCGCTAGAACCGCAGTGGCGGTGGCCACCCCGATTCCAGGCACCGTGGTGATCTCCTCGACCGAGGCCTGTTTGAGTCGTGCGACCGATCCGAAATGGGTTACCAACGCCTTGCGTCGGTGCTCGCCGAGGCCGGGCACGGTATCGAGCGCCGAGGCCGTCATGCGTTTCGAACGCTTGCTGCGATGAAACGTGATGGCGAATCGGTGCGCTTCATCGCGGATTCGCTGCAGCAGATAGAGACCCTCGCTGTTGCGCGAGAAGATGACGGGATCCTGGTCATTGGGGACCCAGACCTCTTCGAGTCGTTTCGCCAGCCCGATCACCGCGACATCGGTGACGCCGAGCTCATGGAGGACCGCCGCCGCGGCGTTGACCTGCGGTACCCCGCCGTCAACGACGTACAGGTTCGGCGGATAGGCGAACTTTCGCGAACGACTCTCCGGTGCCTGCCCGTCGGTTCGGTCCGTATCGCGCAGGTGTCGCCGAAATCTGCGTCTGGTTACTTCCGCGATGGATGCCACATCGTCGGAACGCCCGTCACCCGCGGCCTCCTTGATGGAGTAGTGCCGGTAATCGGACTTGCGCGGCAGGCCGTCTTCGAACACCACCAGCGACGCCACCACGTCGGTACCCTGGACGTGGCTGATGTCGACGCATTCGATGCGTAACGGCGCATGTGCCAGCCCGAGTCCCTCCTGAATGCTTTGCAGCGCATTCGATCTGGCGTTGAAGTCCCCGGCGCGCCGCAGCTTGTGCTGCTGCAGCGCCTCGGCGGCGTTGCGCTGCACAGTTTCGGCGAGAGCCTTCTTGTCGCCGCGGCGCGGCACCCGCAGTGCAACCCGCGACCCACGCAAGCCGGACAACCACTGCCCGATCTCGTCGGCGTTGTGCGGCAGACACGGCACCAGCACCTCCCGGGGAACCGGGTTCGTCGCCTCGTCAGCCGCTCCACCGAGCTCCGCCTGCTCCCCGTAGAACTGGGTGAGGAACTGCTCCACCAGCTGGGCTTCTACCGAATCGCCGGGCTCACTTGGCCCACTGGGCTTTTCGACTACCCAGCCGCGCTGACCGCGCACCCGGCCGCCGCGCACATGGAAGACCTGGACGGCGGCTTCGAGTTCATCCTCGGCGAACGCCACCACGTCGGCGTCGGTGCCGTCGCCGAGTACGACGGCCTGCTTTTCCAGCGCCCGGCGCAAGGCCGACAAATCGTCACGCAACCGGGCCGCCCGCTCGAAGTCGAGTTCCTCGGCGGCAGCCGTCATCTGATGTTCGAGCTCGCGAGCATACCGGTCGGTCCTGCCGGACAGGAAGTCGCAGAAGTCCTCGACGATCTTGCGGTGCTGGTCGGCGCTCACCCGGCCGACGCAGGGCGCAGAGCACTTGTCGATGTAACCGAGCAGGCACGGGCGGTCGATCTGGCTGTGCCGCTTGAATACTCCACTCGAGCAGGTGCGAGCGGGGAACACCCGCGTCAACAGGTCAACGGTCTCTCGGATCGCCCAGGCATGCGAATACGGCCCGAAGTACCGCACCCCCTTGCGCCGCGGTCCGCGGTAGACGAAGAGCCGCGGATACTCCTCGCCCAGAGTCACGGCGAGCACCGGGTAGGACTTGTCGTCGCGGTAGCGGACGTTGAACCTCGGGTCGAACTCCTTGATCCAGTTGTACTCGAGTTGCAGTGCCTCGACCTCGGTGTTGACGACGGTCCACTCCACCTTGGCGGCGGTGGTGACCATCTGCCGGGTGCGCGGATGCAGGCCGGCGACGTCGGCGAAGTAGGACGTCAACCTGCTGCGGAGGCTCTTCGCCTTACCGACGTAGATGACCCGGCCGGCCTGGTCGCAGAACCGGTAGACGCCCGGCTCCACCGGTATGGACCCGGGCGCCGGGCGGTACGTCGCGGGATCGGGCACGTTTTCAGACTAGACCGGCCGACGAACACGCCGGGAACGGCTGACAGCGGCGCGTGAGCAGCTGGGCGGTCGGCGCAAATTCCGCACTCGGCTGGTGCTCGCCCCCTATGCTGCCCCCGGGAGGTGGGCATGGATACGGATTTCTGGTCCCGGCTGTTGCTTTGGTCACTGTTGATCAACTATGCGATCCTGCTGGTCTGGTTTGCTGCGTTGGTGTTTGCCCGTGACCGGATATACAGATTGCACGGCAAGTGGTTTAGTTTGCCGAAACGCACCTTTGACGCAATTCACTACGGCGGCATGGCCGGCTACAAGATCGGCATTCTGATCTTCAACTTGGCTCCGCTCATCGCGCTCTGCGTGGTGGCTTAGCCGGTAGCCGGCTTCTGCCGGTACTCGGCCAGCAGCGCGCGCACGGTGTCCATGGCCGCTACCGCACGGCCCCTGTCGACGGCCTGGATGGCCATCACCGGGATGTACTCGTCGTCGGGCAGTTCCACCCGTGCCCACCGGGCGCCCACGGGAAAACTGACGTCCACCACCTGCGACCATGGAACCAGTTTGTCGCCCAGCAGGTTACGCACCGACAGGCCCGCGGGCCCGACCCGCAGTCTGGGCCGGGCGAACAGCAGCACCACGCAGGCGATCACGACCCCGAGCAAGCCCATCGCCACCTGGTCGGCGGTCTGGAACACCACGCCCGTAGAGCCGACCTTCAGCAGGAAGCCGACGGTGACGTGGGCTCCCGCGATGAGGAACGCGGCGCCGTAGGCGAAGTACGGCGTCAGATGTGGACGCAGTTGGGCGTCCCAGGCTACGTCACCGCCAGAAGCACTCACTTGGCCGCACGCAGGTCCCGCAGCGTCAGCGCGGTGCTCAGGGCCGCCGCGGCGGCCTGCTCGCCCTTGTCCTCGGATGAACCGGGCAGGCCGGCACGATCCAACGCCTGCTCCTCGGTGTTGGTGGTGAGCACGCCGTTGGCCACCGGGGTGGCGGCGTCCAGCGACACCCGGGTCAGACCCTGCGTGACGGCATCGCAGACGTAGTCGAAATGCGGTGTCTGACCACGGATTACCACGCCGAGCGCGACCACCGCATCATGACTGTGGGCGAGTTCCTGAGCCACCACCGGGATCTCGATGGCGCCGAGCACCCGCACCACGGTCGGTTCGGCCACACCGGCGGCATTTGCCGTGCGCAGCGCGCCGTGGAGCAGCGCATCGCAGATCTTTGTGTGCCACGTGCTAGCGACGATTGCCAACGACAATCCGGCGGCATCCAACTCCGGCATCTCGGGAACGCCGGCACCACCGCTCATCGGCTCGCTCCGCTAC
>CAYLWH010000006.1:0-22857 GCA_964387245.1 uncultured Mycobacterium sp. | reverse complement strand
CGGGCACCGCCGCCCGGTTTGGGTGTGTGGCGGTCGCCGAGCAGATAGGCGGCCTCGTCGTAGCCCTCCATGGTGTTGGACTCGTGGTACTCGTCCAGACCGGTCAGTTCATGACCCATCCGGTCGCGTTTTGTCATCAGGTACTTGATGTTCTCGGCGTTGGCGCGCACCGGCAGCGGCACCCGCTCGATGATGTGCAAGCCGTAGCCGTCCAGCCCGACGCGCTTGGCCGGGTTGTTGGTCAGCAGCCGCATGGACCGGATTCCGAGATCGACGAGGATCTGCGCACCAGTGCCGTAGTCCCTGGCGTCGGCGGGCAGGCCCAGCTTGAGGTTGGCATCCACGGTGTCGTCACCGGCGTCCTGCAACTGGTAGGCCTGCAGCTTGTGCATCAGGCCGATCCCGCGGCCCTCGTGACCGCGCATATAAAGGACGACGCCGCGTCCTTCGCGGGCCACCATCGCCATCGCGGCGTCCAGCTGCGGCCCGCAGTCGCAGCGGCGGGAACCGAATACATCGCCGGTAAGGCATTCGGAGTGCACCCGGACCAGGACGTCCTGGCCGTCGCTGTGCGGCCCGGCGATCTCGCCGCGAACCAGCGCCACGTGCTCGACATCCTCGTAGATGCTCGCGTAACCGACGGCGCGGAACTCGCCGTGCCGGGTCGGGATGCGGGCCTCGGCGATCCGGGAGATGTGCTTCTCGTGCTTGCGGCGCCACTCGATGAGGTCGGCGATGGAGATGAGCGCGAGGTCGTGTTCGTCGGCGAAGACCCGCAGCTCGTCGGTCTGGGCCATGGCGCCTTCGTCTTTCTGGCTGACGATCTCGCAAATCGCACCGGCCGGTTGCAGGCCGGCCAGCCGGGCCAGATCGACGGCGGCCTCGGTGTGGCCGGGGCGGCGCAGCACGCCGCCGTCCTTGGCGCGCAGCGGGACGACGTGACCGGGCTTGCTGAAGTCGTCGACGATGGCCGCCGGGTCAGCGAGCGCACGCATCGTAGTGGCCCGGTCGGAAGCCGAAATCCCTGTGCCGACACCCTTTTTCGCATCGACGGTCACCGTATATGCGGTACCGTGCTTGTCCTGGTTGACCGCGTACATCGGCAGTAGGCCCAGGCGGTCGCAGATGGCCCCGTCGAGCGGCACGCACAGGTAACCCGAGGTATAGCGGACCATGAACGCCACCAGTTCGGGGGTGGCCTTCTCTGCGGCGAAGATGAGGTCGCCCTCGTTCTCGCGGTCCTCGTCGTCGACGACGACGACGGCCTTGCCGGCGGCAATGTCGGCGACCGCCCGCTCGACGGTGTCCAGCCTCGTCATCACACCTACCTTTGCCCTGCCTGTTGCGGCCGATTCGGGGCGGAACCGTACCAATGCTCCCAGTATGAACCACAGCCGCCAAACGACTGGCGGTCGGAGAGGTCGCGGTAGGACCAGGCTGCCGCCGTTCGACGTGTGGTACGGCGGGTGTCACCGTCCAGCTCTCTCAGTGTTTGCGGGAAGCCCTCTACAGATCGGGGACCTCTGCGGCCGTCCGGGCGGCGCCAGCGGCACGGCCGGCCACAAAGTGTGTCTGAAATGTCGTCAGCATCCCGATGCCGACCGCGCGTTGCTCAAGGCGCGAGTGCGGACCGGCAATGCGCCGCAGGTGTAGCGCCCGCCGACAACCCTCCGCGGACGCGGCTGTTCAGTGCGCCCCGGCCCAATCACAGGTCAGGCTCACGCCGTTGGCGGCGGCTACGGCGCAGTCCACCTTCTTACCGTTTTCGAGCACGATCACCTGGTGGTTGATTTTGCCCCCGAATTCCAACTGGCCTTCCATCGGATCTTCCGGGCCCTCTTTGACGTTGCACGCGGAGAGCCCAATCATCAAGATCACCGCCGTTGACACCGTCGACGCAAACCTGATCGCTCGCGGGCGGCGATCCCGCGGCACGACTCTCATCGCGGTATCACCGAGGTCGCGGACCATCACAAAGCCGATCTTGACAGCCGGGGCGGACTCCCCAGGGTCACAGCAAACATATGTTTCTCCTCTCGGCCCGCCGTGGCGCTATCGACCTGGACCTTCATGTCCGCGTGGTCAGCATCCACCTTGCGCCACTCACAGCGATCTGTTCGCTAGAAGTCGGGCCCTCGTCTCTGTTTGTTGGTGTCGGGTTTGAGAGGCAATCGGTCGATCCACTTCGACAGCGGGTAGAGCAACCCGTTGCAGGTGAGGACCAACACCGTGCCGGCGACCGCCTCGCGCCACATCCACACGCCACATAACGCGCCCACGGCTGCCGTTGCCCACAGCGTGGCGGCAGTGTTCAGCCCGATGACCGTCGTACCTTCTTTGATGATTACGCCAGCGCCCAAAAAGCCGATGCCGGTGACGATCCCGGCGGCCACCCGGTTGCGGTCGCCCTGCGTCGGGAAGTCGTAGGCGCCCATGATCGTGAACAGCGCCGCGCCAATGCTGACCAGCGCCATGGTTTGCAGCCCGGCCATCCTCGACCGCCACTGCCGTTCCATGCCGATTGCGACACCGAGCAAAGTGGCCAGTCCTACGCGGACGAGCAGCTCCAATCCGGGGTGTTGCATGCGGAGCATCCTCCCACAAGGTGACGCAATGGGGGTCGCGGTCCAGGAAAATTACACCCAGGGGCGCATCACGCCAGATGTCCCCCTGCCCGGCATGGTGGTGTGGCCGGAAGCATCATCGGCAACGAGCCGTCGGCCCCGGTGCCGATGAACAAGCGGGGGCCGCCGCCGGGAACCCCCGGCCGCAAAGTGTCACTCCTGGGCACAGGTCGACGTGGGTCACCTTCGATTTGGTAGGAAATCTGATCTCATTCGACCCCGACCGGCTGAGTGAACGATGGAAGATCGTGCTCGACGGCCCACGGTGCTGATCATTGAGTGGCCACCAACCCACAAGGAAGGACATCTTATGACCGATCTGTCCCCCGAGAGATTTCTTGAGCGGCTGAAAGAACAGGGCCTTGCCTCGAATCTCACCCTCACAGGAATGGCAAAGCCTCTCGACAATGACGAGCCGGGGTTTAACTTCTCGCTCGCGGATTGCGAAGCGTGGACAGAGATTCCGCTGGATGCGATCGAGTCCGCGCAGGTGGTCGGCGCTACATCCTGCAACGGCGATCACAGGCACCCGAGGGTCCGCGTCGTATTCAAGGCCGCAGATTCATGGATGTATCGGTTGCTTGCCGCGATGGCCGACGCAGTCTATCGAGCCGGACAAACGCAGCAGGCGACACAAACCCAACGGGCCTCAGACGCCTGCCAACGGTGTATAGACGCATGCCGACAGGTCACCTATCCCCCTGAAGATCCTTTCGGCGCGATCACATGCATGCTCAGTTGTGCAGATTGCCCGTAGATCTCGGCGTCACGCACCACCATTGCCGATCACCGACTTGACCTATATGTCGACCTGGTCAGGGGTTCGCCCATGTCGCGTTCGTCGCCGACGCGTACGCGCGGCGAATCCCGGGATGGCGGGTCGCTGAGACGATGACCACGTCGATGGTGCTCGACTCGATAGAACAGGCGATAATGACCCGTCAGTCAAGAAGGCGTTATGGATCTCAAAGAGGTTGTCCGCCATAGAGATAGAGCATCTCAGCACACCCCGATCCGGTTCACTGAACGACTCGCCGACGATGGAATCCAGCCGTCAGTCGGAGCGGTGACTCAGCAGCCGCTCGACATACTTCGCGATGACATCCACTTCGAGGTTGACCGATGTGCCCACGGCGGCTGCACCCAGGGTGGTCAATTCCAGCGTGGTCGGAATCAGGGACACCTCGAACCAGTGCCCCGTCTCGTCAGCTCCGAGCCCGGAAACCGTCAAGGAGACGCCGTCGACGGTGATCGAGCCCTTCTCCACCACGTAGCGCGCCAACTCGTCCGGCAGCGCAATCCGCGCGATTTCCCAGTGCTCGGAGGGCCTGCGCGAGAGCACCGCTCCGGTGCCGTCTACATGGCCTTGGACGATGTGGCCGCCGAGCCTGCTGGTGAGCGCAGCGGCCCGTTCCAGGTTGACCCGCGAACCCACCTCGAGCCGCTGCAGGCTGGACCGGTTCAGCGTTTCGGCCATCACATCGGCGCTGAACCGGCCGTCGGGCAGCACCTCGACGACGGTCAGGCACACACCGCTCACCGCGATCGAGTCACCATGCCCGGCGTCCGAGGTCACGACAGGGCCGCGGATGACGAACCGTGCGGCATCGGCCAGGTCCTCCTTCCCGACCACTTCGCCCAGTTCTTCGACGATCCCGGTGAACACGCGACCAAACATAACCGGCCGCGGCGTGCTCCGATCAGTTACTTCGCCGACACACCGACCGGGGTGACCGGAGTCACCCACTACGATGCAGTCATGCAGACGCGCCATCGCAGATTCCGCATGTCCTCCGCCCTCTCCGCGGTCACCATCGCCACCGGCCTGGTCGCCGGGTGCTCGTCGGACTCTTCCGTCACCGAGACCCTGCCCGAGGCGGGTTCCCTGCTCCAGCAGTCCAGCCAGACCGCCAAGGCCCTCGACAGCGCGCACGTCTTCATCACCGTCAACGGCAAGATCGACGGTCTTCCGCTGAAGCAGCTGGCCGGCGATCTGACCAACGTGCCGGCCACCGCCGTTTCCGGCACGGCCACCATCGTCATGGGCGGTTCCGACCTGGACGCGAAGCTGGTCGTGGCCGACGGCAATCTCTTCGCGGCGCTCTCCGGCGACAACTGGCTGGACATGGGCCCCGCCGTCGACGTCTACGATCCGTCGACGATTCTGAACCCGAACACCGGGGTGGCGAACATGCTCAACAGCTTCTCCGACGCGAAGTCAGAGGCCGGCGAGAAGATCGACGACATCGAAACCGTCAAGGTGAGCGGAAACGTCAGCGCTGACGCAGTCAACAAGCTCATCCCGCGGCTGAAGGCCAGCGCGCCGATGCCGGGCACCGCATGGATCGAGAAGGACGGCGACCGCCAGCTGGTGCGGGCGCGGCTCGAGCCCAGCAGCGGCAACTCCATCGAGATGACGCTGTCTGAGTGGAACAAGCCGGTGACGGTCACCAAGCCGCAGGTGTAATGCGCCCCGAATCCAGACGCTGGACCGCTGTCAGCGCGGGTGGCCTTGCCGTCCTGCTCGGTGCAGTCGACACATACGTCGTCGTCACGATCATGACCGACATCATGAAAGACGTCGGCATCCCCATGAACAAGATCCAGCGGGTCGCACCGATCATCACCGGGTATCTGCTCGGCTACGTCGCCGCGATGCCGTTGCTGGGTCGGGCGTCCGACCGCTTCGGCCGCAAGCTGGTCCTGCAACTGGGTCTGGCCGGTTTCGCGGTCGGCTCGGTTGTGACCGCGTTGTCGAACGACCTGACGACGTTGGTGATCGGTCGGGTCATCCAGGGCACCGCCAGCGGAGCCTTGCTGCCCGTGACGCTCGCCCTGGCGGCTGACCTGTGGGCGGCCCGCAGTCGGGCCGCGGTGCTGGGCGGCATCGGCGCGGCTCAGGAACTCGGCAGCGTCCTAGGTCCGCTGTGGGGGATCGCTGTGGTCAGCGTGCTCAGCACCTGGCGTGACGTGTTCTGGATAAACATCCCGCTGACGGTCGTCGCGATGCTGATGGTGCATTTCAGTGTGCCGGCCCACGAGCGCGGCAGCGGTCCCCGCGAGCGGGTGGACGTCGTCGGCGGACTGCTGCTGGCGATCGCACTCGGTCTTGCGGTGGTCGGCCTCTACAACCCAGAACCCGACGGAAAGCAGGTGCTGCCCAGCTGGGGCCTGCCCGTCGTCGCCGCAGCCATCGCCTCCGCGGTCGTGTTCTTCGGGTGGGAGCGCTACGCGCGGACAAAACTGATCGACCCCGCCGGAGTCCGGTTCGTGCCGTTCCTGGCGTCGTTGTGCACGTCGATGTGCGCCGGCGCGGCACTGATGGTCACATTGGTCAACGTCGAATTGTTCGGTCAGGGTGTGCTCGGCCTGAACCAGGTCGAGGCGGCGCTGAAGCTCACCTGGTTCCTGGTGGCGCTGCCGATCGGCGCCCTCATCGGCGGGGTGATCGCCACGCGGATCGGTGACCGCGCAGTTGCCTTCGTCGGGATGCTGATTGCCGGGTTCGCCTACTGGCTGGTGTCGAGGTGGGACGTGAACGTGCTCACGACCCTTCACGATCTGGGCCTGGTCGAGCTTCCCAGGTTCGCCACCGACCTGCTCGTCGCCGGCTTCGGCCTGGGCCTGGTGATCGGCCCGCTGACCTCCGCGGCACTACGGGTGGTGCCCGCCGCCCAGCACGGCATCGCATCGTCACTGGTGGTGGTCTCCCGCATGACGGGCATGTTGATCGGCGTCGCCGCTCTGTCGGCGTGGGGCCTCTACCGCTTCAACCAGATCCTGGCCACCCTGCCCAGTGAAGGGGGCGACTCGCTGGCGGCAATAATCGCCGCCGAAGCCCTCAGATACCGGAAAGCCTTCGCGCTGCAGTACGGCGAGATGTTCTGGATCACGTCGATCATCTGCGTTGTCGGCGCCTTCGTCGGCCTGCTGATCGCGGGCCGTCACGTCCACGCCGTCGAGACCGCCGCCCGGTCCGAGCCGAACGGGGCGACCCCGGTGCTCGTCGACGACCAGTCCGCTGAAGGGACCGCGCGGCACCGCCGCGATTCCTGACGTTGCTGCGCCGGGCCGGCGGCCGAGAGATGAGCGCGGCAACCGTTCGGGCCCGCAAGGCAGCCAAGTCCGACAGTCCCGCGGCGGCCGCGAAAGCCAGACGACACGCGGTGGCATGACGTCGACAGCGAGTGCATCGGATTCGTCGTCGGCAGACTCCAGCTGCGCCTCTGGCTCCGGCTCGGAATCCGACTCCGAGTAGGAGCCGAGTAGGACCTCGATACCGAACCGGGCCCTCAGGATCATCCGGGGACCAGGCTCAGTAACAGATCCGGACCAATCCGGTCGACGACGTCGAATCGCCATTGCGAGGCACGCGTGACTGTTTCGACGCCGACACTGTCCAGGACCATGTTGGGCCCTCCCAGCAGGATCGGCGCGACGTAGGCCAGGATCCGATCCACCACGCCGGCCCGTAGGAACGCTGAGGCCAGCGTGGGCCCCCCTTCGAGCAGCACGTCGGTACGGTCGGACAACGCCTTGATCACCTCGTGCGGATCGTGGGAGCGGATCACCATCGTGCGCGAATCATTGTTGAGGACGTTGCAATCCGACGAGATCTCCCGCATCCCCACCACTACCCGCAGCGGCTGCCGGTCGGTGAGCATGCCGTCGGCAGTGCGAGCGGTCAACGTGGGATCGTCAGCGAAGACGGTGCCGGTGCCAACGACGATGGCATCGGCGGCGGCTCGCCGCGTGTGCACGTCGGCCCGTGCCGCGGTGCCGGTGATCCACTGGCTCGTACCGTCGGCGGCTGCACTGCGGCCGTCGACGCTACCGGCGAACTTCCAGGTGACGTGCGGGCGACCGGTCCGCACCTTGTGCAGCCATTCTCGCAACGGTCCGGCGACCACGTCGTCGTGCAGCACACCGCCAACCACCTCGACGCCCGCGTCGGCCAGGGCACAGGCACCACCGGCGGCCTCCGGATTCGGATCGGACACCGCATAGACGACTGTCGATACACCCGCTGCCACAAGCGCATCCACGCACGGCGGGGTACGACCGTGGTGATTGCACGGTTCCAGCGTCACCACGGCGGTGCCGCCGTGCGCTCGCCCACCCGCACGCCGCAGGGCGATGACCTCCGCATGGGAACCGCCGGTGGGCTCGGTAGCCCCGACACCGGCGATCTGCCCGTCCACGTCCAGGATCACCGCGCCGACGGGTGGATTCGGATAGGTGCGACCCTTGACCCCGGTTGCCTGAGCTATCGCGAGCCGCATCGCGCCGTGCAGACTCACAACCGCAGGTGCGGCGCGGCGGCCCCGGCGCGCTGCCGCAGCGCGGCCACTGCCGCGGCCGGATCCGCCGCGCCGTAGACCGCCGATCCCGCGACAAAGCAGTCGACCCCGGCTTCGGCGGCCGCATCGATGGTATCGGCGCTGATCCCGCCGTCGATCTCGACGAGGATCGTCAACTCACCGGAATCAACGAGACGGCGTGCCGTGCGGACCTTGTCCAGCACGTCTGGGATGAAGGACTGGCCGCCGAATCCGGGTTCGACCGACATCACCAGCAGAGTGTCGAAGTCACGCAGGATCTCCAGGTACGGCTCCAGCGGCGTGCCCGGCTTGACCGCCAGGCCGGCCCTGGCGCCCGCCGCCCGGACATCGCGCGCCACCCCGACGGGGTTCCGAGCGGCCTCGACGTGAAACGTGACGTTGTAGGCCCCGGCCTCCGCATAGGGCGGCGCCCACCGGTCGGGGTCGTCGATCATCAGATGACAGTCCATCGGGATGTCGGTTGCCGCCAGCAGGCTCTGCACCACCGGCAACCCGAGGGTGAGGTTGGGCACGAAATGCCCGTCCATCACGTCGACGTGCAGCCAGTCGGCGCCCTCGACCGCGGCGGCCTCCTCCGCGAGCCGGGCGAAGTCAGCGGAGAGGATCGACGGCGCGATCAGCGGACGGTTGTGCGACATGCGCCCACCTTAGGTCACTCCTGTTTGCGGAAGACCGCGGCGAACATCGCGTCGGTGCCGTGCCGGTGCGGCCACAGCTGCGCGTACCCGCCGGCGGTCTCGAGGTCGTCCGCGGGCGCAAGCAGGGCATCGGTCGCCAGTGCGGTGACCGGATGACGACGCAGTGCGTCCGTCACCACCCCGACGGTCTCGGCGACATGCGGTGAGCAGGTCGCGTACACCACGACGCCGCCCGGACGGGTCAGCCGGATCGCCGAGGAAAGCAGCTCGCGCTGCAGTTTGGTCAGCTTCGGGATATCAGTCGGCCGGCGCCGCCAGCGCGCTTCCGGACGGCGCCGCAGGGCGCCCAGACCGGTGCACGGCACGTCGACGAGCACCCGGTCGAATCCTGGCGCCAGGCCGGGATCGCGACCGTCGGCGCGGATCACCTCGACCGGCAACCCGCGGGTGTTCTGTTCCACCAGCTCGGCCCGGCGCACCGCGGGCTCGACAGCGGTGACCCGGGCGCCCTGCGCCGCACCGATCCCGGCCAGCAGCGCGGTCTTGCCACCCGGCCCCGCGCACAGGTCCAGCCAGCGCCCACCGTCGGCACCCGCGACCGGCGCCAGCGTCACCGCGCGCGCCACCAGCTGACTGCCTTCGTCCTGGACCAGCGCCTGGCCGTCGCGCACCGGAAGTAATCGCGCGGGATCACCGCCGGGCAGGTACACCGCGAACGGTGAGAACCGTCCGACGGTTCCGCCCACCGCATCGGCGAGTTGCGCCGCGGTGAGCACGCCCGGGCGAGCCGCCAGGTGCACCGTAGGGCGCTCGTCGTCGGCCCGCAGCAATGCGTCCAGCTCGCCCGCCCGGCTGCCGAGTGCGTCGGCGAACGCCTGGGCGATCCAGCGCGGGTGGGCGTGCACGAAAGCCAGGTGCCCGACTGGATCGTCGGTGCCCGACGGGGCCAGCTCGGCGACCCAGGAATCCTCGTCGCGTACAGCGATGGTCCGTAGCACTCCGTTGACGAAACCCGCTCGTGCCGAATCGAATTCGATGCCGGCCTGCTCCACGGTGGTGGACACGGCGGCGTGCTGCTCGACCCGGGTACGCAGCAGTTGGTAGGTGCCCAACCGCAACAGGTCCAGCAGCACCGGGTCGATGCGCTCGATGGAACGGCCCGCGGCGGCGGCGATCACCGCATCCAGCAGGCCGCGAGTGCGGCACGTACCGTAGGTCAGCTCGGTGGCGAAAGCCGCATCGCGGCCCACGATCCCACGCTGGTCGAGCAGCGGGGGCAGTGCCAGGTTGGCGTAGGCATCACGCTCGGACACCGCGCGAATGACGTCGAACGCCGCTCGTCGCGCGGGGTCGAGCGGGGTGCGCTGCGGCCGTCGGCGCGCCGGCCGCTGATCGCTCACGGAGTCGTCCTCACGATGCCGTGGGGGCATCGAGTCGGGCGCCCCGCGCCCAGTCGGCCGCGTTCACGGGTGTGCGTCCCGGCGGTTGAATCGTGCTCAATTGCACCGCCGCCGAACCGGTTCCGACCAGCACGCGGTTTCGTTCGATGGCGAGTTCGCCGGGCGCCAGATCGGCTCTGTCGGTCTCGGACACCGGGCCGAGTTTGACGCGCACCTCGCCGATCATGGTCCACGCACCGGGATTCGGCGTGACCGCCCTGATCCGGCGGTCGACGGTGTGCGCGGGCAGATCCCAGCGCACCCGAGCGCCCGCCACGGTGATCTTGGGCGCCATGCTGATGCCGACGCCGGGTTGCGGGACGGGGTTCAAGGTCCCGTCCTCGATGCCGTCCAGCGTCGCCTCGAGCAATCCGGCACCTGAGCCGGCGAGCCGGCCGAGCAGATCCCCCGCGGTGTCGGCCGGTTTGATGGTTTCGGTCACCACGCCGTATACCGGGCCGCTGTCCAGATTCCGTTCGATCCGGAAGGTGGTCGCTCCGGTCACGGTGTCTCCGGCGGCGATCGCGGCCTGCACCGGCGCCGCGCCGCGCCAGGCCGGCAACAGTGAGAAATGCAGATTGACCCAGCCGTGCGTCGGCACCGCGAGCAGTTCGTCACCCAGTATCGCCCCGTAGGCGACCACCGGGCAGCACTCGGGGTCGAGGTCGGTGAGTTCGGCGACGAAGTCTTCGGTGTTGGGTCGCGGCGGCTTCAGGACCGGGATGCCGTGCTCGGCGGCCAGCGCTGCCACCGGTGACGGCGCCGGTGTGCCGCGTCGTCCGGATGCGGCGTCGGGCCTGCTGAGCACGGCGACAACCTGGTGCCGCGGCGACGCGATCAGGCGGCGCAGCGCCGGCAGGGCGGGTTCGGGAGTGCCGGCGAACACCAAACGCATCGGCCCAGTCTAGATACCGCATGGGTGGTGCGGTTCGCGGCCGCCATCGCCCGCCGATTGTGCGATTGCATCCGCCTCCCGGCGATTTCGCGTATCGGGAGGCACAGTCGGCGTGGCGCCCGCGCTCATCGCGGAGTCTGGTAGTACTCCCGCTCCCCGGACCCCGCCACTCCGGCGGCGAACATCCACGGAATGGTCGTGACCAACCGGTTCAACGTCGCGACCGCATCGTTGTAGTACTGCCGCGCGAAGGCAAGTTTGTCCTCGGTGTCGGCGAGATTGCGCTGCAGGTCCAGGAAATTGGACGAGGAGTTCAGTTGCGGATATGTCTGGCCGAGCGTCAGCACCTGACCGACGGCCCCGTCGAACAGCTGCTCCGCGGCACTGCGCTGGGCCACCGACCTGCCGGCGGTCGCCGAGGTCAACGCAACCCGGGCATCCGAAACCCGATCGAGCACCGACTTCTCGTGCGCGGCGAACGTGCCGACCGTGCTCACCAGGGCTGGGATCAGCGACGCCCGGCGGGTCAACTGCACGTCGATCCCGCCGAGTGCCTCGTCGACACGGACCTCGGCCGCACGAATCTTGTTGTACCCCAACACGAATCCGATCAGCACTGCCACGGCGATCAGCAATGCCAGGATCAGCAGGAACCTCACCACGAGCCACCTCCTCCGCCGCCACCACCGCCGCCGCCGCCACCACCGCCACCACCGCCACCACCGCCCGAGGACGAGGACTGCGAGGCGGTGTAGGCACCGATGGACGACGACAGCGCCGACTCGAAACTGTCGAAACCGGTCGAACCCGAACCGCCGAAGTATGAATCATGCGAACCCGAAGAGTGATACCACTGCGGTTGCGGCGCCGGCTGTCCCGTCATGGCCTGGTACTTGCTGGCCCACAGCGCGGCAGCACCCGCTGCGACGGCGAACGGCAGGTAGGCGGCGTAGAGGTCCTTGCGCGCCGCGAAATCGAACCGAGCCTCGGCCGAGTCGGTGACCAGCATCCGGTGGAATCCGCCTGCCTGCGACCACAACTGGCGGCCCGAATCGGTGCGCCGGGTTCCCAAGCCGTCCTTCCAGGACCACGACGACAGCATGACGAACAACCCGAACGGCAGCACGAAGATCGTGGACGGGAACACCCAGCCGAACGCCGTTGCCACCATGCAGGCCAGCGCCGCCACATTGACCAGCCGCACCAACAGTTCCGCCCGGCGCCGCACCAACAGATCGCCGTCGAACGCCCACGCACGCACAGCCGCCATCTGGTCGTGCTTGGCCTGATTCAGCTTCTTGCCGGCGCTCACGCTGCCACTGGCGTTGAACGCCCCGCCGACGATGTGCAGACCGAGCGTACGGGCCACCGTGTGACTCACCGGGTCAACCGCGGCCCAGTCCTCGGCCTGCCCGAGGTGACGCAGTTTCCACTTCTTGTCACCGATCTGGCGCAGCTCGATCAGTCCGCGGTCGGCGAGGTAGAACAGTGTTGCGGTCAGGGCGTTCTGGCTGACGGACTCGGTGCGGATGTATTCGCTCTGCACCGGTCCGACGCCGGCTGGGGGCGCGTACTGCAACGGGAACGGGGGCGGTGATTCGTAGGTGGCCCGGTACATCACCCACGACGCCACCGCGCCGGCGACGCACAGCGCACCGACCCAGACCAGACCGCCCACCGACCGACCCAGGATGGGGTCCCACTTGTAGGACCAGGGCAGCTCCGCGCGCGGCGGCGGCGGGGTGTCCACGCCGAGCCGCACCGTCACCGGGGTGCGCGGATCCAAATCCGTTGCGGCGACCGTCATCGTCGACCCGTCGATGCCGAGGCCCTCGCAAGGTCGGCCGACCCCCGTACCCACCGAACACTGCGCCCCGGTGATGTCCGCGGGCAACGTGACGCTGATCTCGGCGCGGTCCATTCTGTTGTTCCACGACGGGGCGATGACGTTCCAGAAGAACACCGAGGGCGCGTCCCCGCCGAGCTCCCCGACCGAGCTGGCGAATTCCTTGCCCGCCCCGGTACTGCCCGGGTCGAGCACTCCGGGGACGGTGTAGCGGATCTCGAAGACGTGGGTGCCCCAGTCCAGGTATTGGTCCGGGTCACCGATCTTGGCCACCCGGAACCGCCCGCCACTCTCGTCGAGCATCTGGTATCGGATCGGGTTGCCGTCCATGCTGATCGAGACGATCTGCGGTCGCTGCCGGACCCGTTTGCTGTTCGGGTTCGCGATGTCCCAGTACCGGAAGATGCCGTGTCGGTAGCTCGGGAATTCACCGGTGATGGTCTCGGTGGCGTCCAGGTTTCCGTCGGCGTCGACGTGGAAATCGGCCCGGTAGACGCTGAAGGTCACCGGATCTGCGGTCACCGCGCCGCCGCCGGTCGCACCGGCGGGGAGCAGGGGCCAAAGCACGGCACCGGCGATGACCGCCAGGAAGGTCAGCCGACCGATCACCCTGCCGACGACGGCCATCCACCACCTCCGTTCGCGGTTGCCGTGCCTACCCTATGTGCAGCGGGTCGATCTGCACACGGACCGGATCGTTGTCGTGGCGGGCGCTGAGCACGCCGATGGCGCGGCGCAACGTCCCCGCTAGCGCGAGGCCCTGATCGCGGCCCACCCGCACCAGCATCCGGATGACCTCGGTGCCGGGATCGACACCCGCGGGCCTGCGCACGCCCGGCGGCAACGCCACCGGACCCAGCACGTCGAGTTCACCGACCAGGGAGCCCGGCAACCCCGCCGCGGTCAGCAGCGCCGCCACCGCGGCCGACGAACCGTCCACCGCCGCCATGTGCACGCTGGGCGGAAGCCCGACATCGGTACGCGCGTCCAGTTCAAGTTCCGCGTGCCCCACCGGATCCCACCGAATCAGCGCCTGCACGGTGGGGATCGCCGATTCGGCGACGACCGCCACCACGCCCCCGTCGGTGCGGGCGCGCACCAGCGCCGCGGCCGCCAGCCAGCGCCGCAGGGTGTCCTCGGTGGCGCGCAGGTCCTGCCGTCCGAGCAGGGCCCAACTGTCCAGCAGCAGCCCCGCCCCGTAGCCGCCGGGCGCGGACGGTTCGGCACCCGGGGTGGCCACCACCAGGACGGCGCCCGCATCGACCTCGTTCACCATCGCCTCCCCCGACGAGGTGACCACCGCGGTGCCCGGGAACGCCCGGCCGAGTTCCTCGGCGGTGCGGCGGGCGCCAATCACCACGGCGCGTACCGCATCCGAGCCGCAGCGCGCGCAACGCAGCGTGGTGTCGGCCCGGCCACACCAGCGGCACAGCGCACCGCCGCCGGAGGCCGTCAACGCCAGCGGTCCGGTGCAGTGCCGGCACCGGGCGACGCCGCGGCAGCGGTTGCAGGCCAGCGATGGCACGTATCCGCGGCGTGGCACCTGCACCAGGACCGCCCGGTCGGCCTGCAACGCCGCCCGTGCGGCCTGCAACGCCATCGACGGCACCCGCGCCGTACGGGCCGCCGGGTCGCGTTCGTCGGCATAGCCGCTGTCGTCCAGGGCGACCACGCGCGGGGCCCGGGACCGTACCGTCTGCCGGGTGGCGACCAGATCGTGTGCCCAACCGCTGCGCACCAGGGCGTGGGCCTCCGCCGTGCGGGCATACCCGCCGAGGATGGCGGCGCACCGTAGTTGATGCGCGCGCAGCATCGCCACCTCGCGGGCATGCGGGTACGGGGCCCGCGGCTCGGCCAGGTTGTCGTCGCCGTCGTCCCACACCACCACCAGACCCAGGTTGTGCACCGGAGCGAATACCGCGCTGCGGGTGCCGATCACCAGGCGGGCCGCGCCGCGCAGCACCGTCAGCCAGCGCCGGTAGCGGGCCGCCGGTCCCAGACCCGCGGACAGTGTGACCACGCCGTCCGGTCCGCATAGCCCGGTCGCGGCCCGGTCCACGGCGTCGACGTCGCGCTGGTCGGGCACCACGATGAGCACGCCGCGCCCGCCGCTGAGGGTGGCCGCGGCGGCCTCGGCGAGCCGATCCGTCCACCGTTCGCCGGGCAGTGCCTGCCACACCGCGCGGGCGGCCCGTCCATGCTCCAGCGCGGTCAGGAACCCGGGGCCGCGGGTGTACGCCGACCATGCCGCCGGATCGGGTCCGGACAGCTCTGAAAATGTTGCGGCCGTGACTGTTTCACGTTCGGCCTTGGCGTGTCGGGGCGGTACCGCCAGTCGGAGCACGTCGGCGCGGGTGCCCGCATAGCGCGCCGCCACGGCGTCTGTCAGCCGGCGCACATCGCCGGTGAGCACCGGTTCGGGCGAGACCACCCGGTCCAACCAGCCGAGCTGGCCGGCGTGGTCGGTGTCGTAGCGCCGCTCGAGGACGAACGCGTCGACCAGCCGGCCGTGGAACCGCACCCGGACCCGGACGCCGGGCTGCGCGTCGTCGGACTGCTCGGCACTCACCAGGTAGTCGAAGTCCCGGTCCAGGTGCGGCACTGTGAGCAACGGCAGCACCCGCGCCACCGGCTCATGCTCGGCCGGCTGCCGCTGCGTGCTCACGCCGCAGCTGTAGCAGACCGGGCCGACGGGCGGCCGAAGTACAGTCCGGCCGTGATCAGGACCATGGCCGTCGCGTACGCCCACCAGATCGGCACGGCCAGCACCTGGTCGTGCCGGACGAACTCGCTGACACCGATCATTGCGTCGGATACCGCGAAGCAGACCGCCCCGACAGCGGTCCACGGCGACGGAAGGCGTGCCACCAGGGCCGCGCAAACCATGGCGGCCAGCACCGCCATGTACAGCGCGACGGGGATGGTCAACCGGTCGGTGGCCAGGTGCGGCCAGAACCATGCCAACAACGCCAGACACGCCGCCACCACCACCGCCGCGACCGCCAGCCGCGCCACGGTCGGCTGCGCAAGCGGGATCAGGGCGCCCAGGAAGCACAGATGGGCGAGCAGGAACGCCGCGAGGCCGGCGACGAACGACGGTGGCCACCACGGGATGGCCAGCAGGAAGTCGCCCGCCGCCGAGAAAAGCAGCGCGGGCACCAGCCACCGGCGTTCCCGGGCGATCGGGTGAGCCCACGCGGCCACCGCGAGCAACACCGCCATCAGCGCCTTGACCGCCGGCTGTCCCCAGAACTGCCCGGTCAGTGCCACGCCCGCGGGCTGCCGCAGCGCCACGGCGGTCAGGAACACCCCGTAGCCGGCCCCGGCCAACACGGCGGCCAGCCACCACCGGCGCAGCCGGGTCGCGGGTTGGGCGGTCGTCGACGACATCGTCAGCAAAGGTAGCCGATTCGGCCGGGCAACTCGTCGTGGCGTCGTGTTGGGACAGATCCGCGGCGCGCGCAGTGGCCCGGGCCGTCGTGTTGCTTCGGATCGTCGGCCTACTGTGTGACTATGACGGAACCGACGACACGACCGGGAATCGACCCCATCCTCAAGCAACTGATGGCAGTGATACCGGTGGAGTTCACCTTCGACGACGGTGTCGAGGTGGCCCGGGAGCGGCTGCGGGCGGTCAAGCCGCCGCCCTACCTGCTGCCGCAGATGCGGATCGAAGAACGCGTCGTCGGCCACGACGGGATCGACGACATACCGGTGCGGATCTACTGGCCGCCGGTCGAACAGCATGACCACCTGCCGATCGTCGTCTTCTACCACGGTGGCGGCTGGTGCATCGGCGACCTCGATACCCACGACCACGTCGCGCGGGCACACGCCGTGGGGGCCGAGGCCATCGTCGTGTCGGTCGACTACCGGCTGGCGCCCGAGCACCCCTACCCGCAGGGCGTGCAGGACGCCTGGGCGGCGCTGCAATGGGTCGGTGAGCACGCTGCCGAACTCGGCGGCGACCCCGCCCGCATCGCGGTGGCCGGAGACTCGGCGGGCGGGAACCTGTCCGCGGTGATGGCGCTGAAGGCGCGTGACGCCGGCGGGCCTTCGCTGGTGTTCCAGCTGCTGTGGTACCCCGTGGCAGTCGGCGACGTCACGCTGCCCTCGTTCACCGAGAACGCCAACGCCCCCCTGCTCAACGAGGAGGTCACCTCCGCATTCCTGGCCTGGTACGTGCCCGGGCTCGACTTCAGCGATGTCACGTCACTTCCGCCCGACCTGGCGCCGGCGAACGCCGTGTCCCTTGCGGGCCTGCCACCGGCGTTCATCGGCACCGCCGAGCACGATCCGCTTCGCGACGACGGCGCGGTGTATGCCGAAAAGCTCACGGCCGCAGGTGTTCCCGTCACGTTGAGCAATGAGCCGACGATGATCCACGGCTACGTCAGCCTCACCCTGGCCTCCCCCGTGGCCGCCGAGGCGACCGACCGCGGCCTCGCGGCGCTCAAGCGGGCACTGCACCCCTGAGGCCACGATGGACCCAACAAGCAAGCCCGACCACCAGGTACTCATCATCGGCGCCGGCTTCTCCGGCATCGGCGTCGCGATCAGGCTCGACGCGGCCGGGCTGGGTGACTACCTGATCGTCGAAGCGGGCGCGGAGGCGGGTGGCACCTGGTACTGGAACACCTATCCCGGTATCGCCGTTGACATTCCGTCGTTCTCGTATCAGTTCTCCTTCGAGCAGAGCCCGGACTGGACCCGGACCTACGCACCCGGCCGCGAACTGAAGTCCTACGCCGACCACTGTGTGGCCAAGTACGGGATCGCCGACCGGATCCGGTTCGACACCACGGTCACCGGCGCCGCCTTCGACGAGAAAAACGACCTGTGGCGGGTCTCCACCGACGGCGGTGAGATCACCGCGCGGTTCCTCGTCAATGCCGCCGGGGTGCTCACCGAGCCGAAGCTGCCCGACATCGACGGGGTCGGCGATTTCGGTGGCGTCACCATGCACACCGCGCGGTGGGACCATTCGCAGGATCTCTCCGGCAAGCGGGTGGCGGTGATCGGTACCGGAGCGTCGGCGGTGCAGGTGATTCCGGAGATCGCTCCCCTCGTCGGGCAGCTCAACGTGTTTCAGCGCACGCCGATCTGGTGCTTCCCGAAGGCCGACGTGCCCCTTCCCCCACCCGCGCGGCTGGCGATGCGCCTGCCGGGCGGCAAAGCCGTGCAGCGGCTGCTGAGCCAGGCCTACGTGGAGGTGACCTTCCCGCTGTCGGCGCAGTACTACAACATCTTCGCCCCGTTCGCCAGACGCGCCGAGGCGGTTGGCCGTTCGTATCTGCGCCAACAGGTCCGCGACCCGGTGGTGCGCGACAAGCTGACGCCGCGCTACGCCGTCGGGTGTAAGCGGCCGGGTTTTCACAACTCGTATCTGTCCACGTTCAATCAAGACAACGTGCGGCTGGTGACCGAGCCGATCGAGAAGATCACCTCGACGGGAGTGCTGACCGCCCACGAGTGCCACGACGTCGACGCGCTCATCCTGGCCACCGGGTTCAGGGTGATGGACACCGACTCCTCGGCGTTCGCACTGCGCGGACTGCGCGGGGTGTCGCTGGCCGAGTTCTGGAACGAGAATCGCATGCAGGCCTACGAGGGCGTCAGCATCCCGGGATTCCCGAACTTCTTCTGCGTGTGCGGGCCCTACGGCTATGTCGGGTCGTCGTTCTTCGCGCTGATCGAGACACAGACCCGGCACATCGTGCGGTGCCTGAAGCGTGCCGCACGGGAGGGCGCACACCGGGTTGAGGTGCGCCGGGAGGCCAACGACCGCTACTTCGCCGAGATGATGCGCAAGCGGCACCGGCAGATCTTCTGGCAGGACAGCTGCGCGACGGCCAACAGCTACTACTTCGACAAACACGGCGACGTGCCGCTGCGCCCGGCGACGACGCTGGGCGCAGACTGGCGCAGCCGCCGATTCCCGCTCGACGACTACACGTTCAGTCCATAGCCACGCCGACTGTGCGTCCGGATACGCGAAATCGCCGAAACGCGTATGGAACCGCACGATCGACGAAAGGGCGCCGACTCGTCAGCGCTCGTCCGTCGCCGCATCGTCGTCAGACGGAAGCCTTCAGCTCGTCGACCTTGTTCAGCTGCTCCCACGGCAGCTCGATGTCGGTGCGGCCGAAGTGCCCGTAGGCCGCCGTCTGCGCGTAGATCGGCCGCAGCAGGTCCAGGTCGCGGACGATGGCACCGGGCCGCAGGTCGAACACGCTGGTGATGGCCTTCTCGATCCGGGCCGGGTCGACGGTTTCGGTGCCGAACGTCTCGACGAACAGGCCCACCGGCGCCGCCTTGCCGATGGCGTAGGCGACCTGAACCTCGACGCGATCGGACAGGCCCGCGGCGACGACATTCTTGGCCACCCAGCGCATCGCATATGCCGCGGAGCGGTCCACCTTGGACGGATCCTTGCCGGAGAAAGCGCCGCCGCCGTGCCGGGCCCATCCGCCGTAGGTGTCGACGATGATCTTGCGGCCGGTCAGACCGGCATCGCCCATCGGCCCGCCGAGCACGAACTTGCCCGTCGGGTTCACCAGCAACCGGAAGTCGGAGGTGTCCATCGTCTCGTGGGCCAGGTCCCCGAGGACGGTGTTGACGACCTTTTCCCGGATGTCCGGGGTCAGCGTCGAATCCAGGTCGACGCCGGCGGCATGCTGCGTGGACAGCACCACGGTGTCCAGCCGCACCGGTGTGTTGCCCTGGTACTCGATGGTGACCTGGGTCTTGCCGTCGGGGCGCAGGTAGTCGAGCACGCCGTCCTTGCGCACCTTCGATAATTGCCGCGACAGCCGGTGCGCCAGCGCGATCGGCAGCGGCATCAACTCGGGGGTGTCATTGATCGCATAACCGAACATCAGGCCCTGATCCCCGGCGCCCTGGGAGTCCAGTGGATCACCTTCACCTTCCACCCGAGCCTCATAGGCGGTGTCCACGCCCTGGGCGATGTCCGGCGACTGCGCGCCGATGCCGATGTTGACACCGCACGTCTCGTAGTCGAAGCCCTTCTCCGAGGAGTCGTAACCGATCTGGCGAATCCGGTCCCGCACGATCAGCGGGATGTCGGCGAATGCCTCCTTGGCGCTCGTGGTGACCTCACCGACGACGTGAACCTGGCCGGTGGTCACCAGCGTCTCAACCGCCACGCGGGACTTGGGATCCTGTGCGAGCAGTGCGTCGAGCACGGAGTCGCTGATCGCGTCACAGATCTTGTCGGGGTGTCCCTCGGTCACCGACTCACTGGTGAACAGCCGACCACTCACGTTCCACATTCCTTCCGGCCAAGCCAACAGAAATTTAGTCCATCGAAGCATATCGTCCGGGTGGACCCCTACCGACTGGAGCCGTCCCGCACGATGCCCGCGATCGCGTCCACAATACGGCTGGCCATCAGAGTCTTCGAACCGTGCTCCAGTGCGGCCTCGGTGCCGTCAGCCGCCAACAGCCATCCGTCGTTGCTGTCGACCTCGAAAGCCCGCCCATCACCGACGGCGTTGACGACCAGCAGATCGCAGCCTTTGCGCTGGAGCTTGGCCCGGGCGTAGTAGAGCACGTCGCCGTTCGCGTCGCCGGTTTCGGCGGCAAATCCGACGATGGCCCGCATGTTGGGCAGCTGACCGTCCCCGCGCGAACGTACCGCACCCGCCAGTACGTCGTCGTTGCGAACCAGGCCGATGGTGCTCGGCTCGCTGTCGGCACCCTTTTTCAGCTTCGTGGTCGCCACCTGCGCCGGCCGGAAGTCGGCCACCGCCGCCGCCATCACCAGGACGTTGGCGTCCGGGGCGTGTTTGGACACCGCGTCGCGTAGCTGGCTCGCCGAACCGATGTGCACCACCTCGACACCGGCCGGGTCGGCCAGTCCGGTGGTGTTGCCGGCGATCAGCGTGACATCGGCACCCCGCTGCGCAGCCACGCGCGCCACCGCGTAGCCCTGCTTGCCCGAACTGCGGTTGCCGATGAAGCGGACCGGGTCGATCGGCTCCCGGGTACCGCCCGCGGTGACGAGCATCCTGACACCGGCGAGGTCGTGCGGCATGGCGTCCCCGCGCGCCAGCAGAAGCTCGGCGAAGGTGGTGATCTCTTCCGGTTCGGGGAGGCGTCCCGGGCCGGTGTCGGCTCCGGTCAGCCGGCCGGACGCGGGCTCGAGCACCACCGCACCGCGCTTACGCAACGTTGCGACATTGTCGCGGGTAGCCGGGTGCAGCCACATCTCGGTGTGCATGGCCGGCGCGAACAGCACCGGACAGCGGGCGGTCAGCAGAGTGGCGGTCAGCAGATCGTCGGCACGTCCGACAACCGCCCGGGCCAGCACGTCGGCGGTGGCGGGGGCGACCACCACCAGGTCGGCTTCCTGGCCGATGCGGACGTGCGGCACTTCGTGAACGTCGTCGAAGACGCCGGTGTGCACCGGGAAGCCCGACAGGGCTTCGAACGTCGCGGCGCCGACGAAACGCAGCGCCGACTCCGTGGGAACAACCCGCACCTGGTGACCGGCCTCGGCCAGTTGGCGGACCACCGAGCACGCCTTGTAGGCGGCGATACCGCCCGCCACGCCGACGATGATCCGCTTGCGGGTCATGCCCGTGCTCCGACTACTCGCCTTCGGTGTGTTCGAGCAGATCCCGGTGGATCTCACGCAGCGCGATGGACAGCGGCTTCTCCTGCAGGCCGGGCTCGACCAGCGGGCCGACATACTCGAGGATGCCGTCGCCCAATTGGTTGTAGTAGTCGTTGATCTGCCGGGCGCGCTTGGCCGCGTAGATCACCAGGGCGTACTTGCTCGACGCGCGGTCCAGCAGTTCGTCGATCGGCGGGTTGGTGATACCGAGCGGGGTGTCATAGGAACCGAGGCCGCCGGTCACCGGGTCGAAGTGATCGGTGGACCGTGTGTCGGCGTGCGAGTTTGTCACTTAGAAGTCTCCTGGCAGGTCTTTGATCGAGTTCCGCAAGCGGCGACCGGCGGCCGTCACGCCGTGTCCGGCGCGGTTCCCACCAGCAAGGATACCAATTCAGCGCACGCTGACTCCAATTGGCTGTTCACCACGACGATATCGAAGTCGTCCTGGGCGGCGAGCTCTTCGTGTGCGGTGTCCAGGCGGCGGCGTCTCACCTCGACAGACTCGGTGCCGCGGCCCTCCAACCGGCTTTCCAGGACTTCCCAGCTCGGGGGCGCGAGAAACACCGCCAGCGCGGACGGCAGTGCGGCCTTGACGGCCCTCGCCCCGGCCAGATCCACCTCGATGAGGACGGGCCGGCCCGTGGACATGGCGACCCGAACCGGCTCGGCCGGCGTGCCCGATCGGTGTAGACCACCGTGGATTTCGGCCCATTCGAGCAGGTCGCGACGGTCGATGAGGCGCTGGAAAGCATCGGCGGTGACGAAGTGGTAGTCCACTCCGTCGACCTCTCCGGGACGCGGTGCCCTGGTGGTCGCCGAGACGCTGAAGTACAGGTCTGGGACCCGATCCCGCAGGCAACGGACGACCGTCGACTTGCCCACCGCGGAGGGACCGGACAACACGACCACACGGCCGTGCCCGACCGGCCCCCCGCCAGTGCTCACGGACCTCTCTAAGAGGGGTCGAACTTTTCCAGCAGAGCCTTGCGCTGACGATCGCCGAGGCCGCGCAGACGGCGGGTCGGAGCGATCTCGAGCTCGGTCATGATCTCCTGTGCCTTGACCTTGCCGACCTTGGGCAGGGCTTCCAGCAGCGCGGAAACCTTCATCTTGCCCAAGACCTCGTCGGTCTCGGCGTCGGTGAGGACCTGCCTGAGGTTGGTGCCGCCGCGCTTGAGCCGATCTTTGAGCTCAGCCCGCGCTCGGCGTGCGGCAGCAGCCTTCTCCAACGCAGCCGCACGCTGTTCGTCGGTCAACTGGGGAAGGGCCACGGTTCCTCCGTCTCATTGCCATCTCGAATGTCATCTTCCGACGGTCGCCGAGGATGTTCGGTTCCCGCTGACTTCGATGTTCTCTTGTCTCGGCCGGGTAATCCGGCCAGCGACGACGACCGTACCCAGGCTGCCCGACGAAATCTAACCCGACCCCCTGTTTT
>CAYLWH010000005.1:36764-70817 GCA_964387245.1 uncultured Mycobacterium sp. | reverse complement strand
GTCACCGGCCAACCCGCGGGAATGCCGCGGCAATGGTGTCCAGCAGGTCGGTGTAACGGTGCGCCTCAGGATCACGGCTCGGCTTGCCGCTGCTGACCACCCCGACGGCCAAACTGCGTTCCGGGTCGGCCCATACGGCGATGTTCACCAATCCGGTGTTGCCGAACGCGGCCGGAGAATTGCGGCCGAACGGTCCGAATCGTTTGGAGCCCAACGCGTATCCGGTACCCCAGCGCATCGGCTTCAGCCCGGTGGCGACATCAGGCCGCAGCCGCCGCACTTCCCGTGTGGCCTCCCGCAGAGTCTGTTCACTCAACACCCGGACGCCGTCGAGTTGACCGCCCTGGCAAAGGATTTGGGCAAAGCGAGAGAGCTCCTGGGCGTTGGACACCGTGTTCGACGAGGGCACGACCGCGGTCAGCACCGCCGGTGTGTTGGTGAAGGGGATGATCTGCTGCATCGTCCCGCCGACCGCGAGCTTGAACGCTCGGGCGAGCGGTGCGGGCGGTGGCCTACCGGTCGGGTGACTCGGTGCCACCAGTGGCACATCCTGTTCTGCCACACCGAAGTTGGTCCACCGGAACCCCAGCGGGTCGAGGATCTCGGTGGCCAGGATTTCACGGATGTTTCGACCGGTCGCCGCCGAGACGATCTCGCGGATCAGCGGTCCCCAGGTCAGGCCGTGGTAGATGTGCATCAGGCCGGGCCGGTGGATCGGCTTGAGGTTGCCCAGCATCTCCCGGGCGTACTCGCTGTCGTTCATCCGCCGCAGGTCGGGCCGCGGGCCGGTGGCGAACGGCACACCGGCGCTATGGGTCATGACGTGCCGAATTGTGGTGCGGTCCTTGCCATGACTGGTGTAAGTCGGCAGATAGTCGCACACCCGGTCGTCGAGTGAGAACTCACCGCGCTCGACGAGCATGTGCACCACGGTGGTGGCCATCGCCTTGGCCGCCGAGTACACGCAGAACGGGGTCGCCGTGCTGACCGGGATCTGCTCGGCGTCGGGCGGGTCGTCGGGGCCGTTGCCCCAGCCGTGCCCGATGGCGCGGTTGAGCACCACCTTCCCGTTGTGGCGCAGGCACACTTGGATCGCGGGATGCATACCGGCGGCATACCAATGCCGAGCGGCCGCCCAGATCCGCTCGACGGCCGCGGGATCGATGCCGGTGTGGTCCTCGGCGCCGGTATCGGTGACCGCGTCCAGGTCGGCGGGCACACGGATGCGGCCGTCGGTCACGCTGGTTTCCTGTGCAACCTCGCGGCGAGGTGGTGCTGCAGGGGGCGGCCCACGGCGGCCATCCGCAGCGAGTAGGTCAAGGTGTCGCCGGCGACGCGAATCCGCCGGGCGACGGCCATGACCTCCTTCGCCGACGCGGTGCGGCCGATCTCGGTCGAGACCAGATCCATCTCCAGCGTGTCACCGTCGACCGACAGCGGACCCTCCTGAATTTCGGTGATGCCGGTGGGATGTGCCAACACCCATTCGATGCGGCCCGGCGCCGGGGCGCGGACATATCCGGTCTCGGCGTGCAGCGACCGACCGTCGTCGGCGCCGCGGGTGCGTTGCACGTAGGTCAGGAACGGCTTGCCGACGTGTCCGAAGGTGATCTCCTCCAGATACCGAAACGGCTGGATAGTCGGGTATTCGCCCGCGCCCTCGCCCGACCAGGTGCCCAGCAGCGGTGCGAGGGCTGCCAAGTCGGGATGGAGGCCGGGCACCTGGTCAGCCTATCGAGTCAGCGGTGAGGCACAGGGTCACCAGCATTTCGTGTGCGTGATCGCTGACTCGGTGTGGCCCGCTACTCGCCCTTGAACTCCGCCCGCCGCTTGGCGAACATCGCGGAGATGCCCTCGGTGAGGTCCTTCGACGGCAGGAACGCGGAGTTCCAGGCCGCGACGTAGCGCAGGCTGGCCGACACCTGTGCCGTGCGCTGTTCGTCGAGGACGTCCTTGATGCCCTGCACCACCAGCGGCGGGTTGGCGGCGATCTCGGCGGCGGTGGCGTGGGCGGCGGCGAGCGCGGCGTCGGCATCCTCGAAGACGTCGTTGACCAGACCGATCTTCTCGGCCCGGGCCGCGTCGATGTCCCTACCCGTCAACGCCAGTTCGCGGAGGTGGCCGTCGGACAGGATCAGCGGCAGCCGGGCCAGTGAACCCACGTCGGCGACGATCGCCAGCTTCACCTCGCGCACCGAGAACTTCGCGTCGGCGCTGGCATAGCGGATGTCCACGGCGCTGATCAGGTCGACGCCGCCGCCGATGCACCAGCCGTGGATGGCGGCGATGGTCGGGGTCCGGCAGTCGGCCACCGCGGTGATCGACTGCTGCATACGTTTGAGTCGGGTGTGGAAGTCCGCGCGCGGACGGGCCAGCGCCCCGTCGGCCAGCATCGGTGAAAGCGTGTCACCCATCGCGGCGACATCGAGGCCGTAGCTGAAGTTCTTGCCCGACCCGGTCAGCACGATCGCACGCACCTGCGGATCGGCGTCCAGCTTGCCGAACACCTCCGGCAACTCGGCCCAGAATGCCGGACCCATCGCGTTGCCCTTGCCCGGCCCGATCAACGTCACGGTTGCGACGCGGTCCTTCGTCTCGACAGTCAGAGCCTCGTACGTGTCAGCCATGAAGGCGACACTACCCACTGGCCGGGCGGGGACACCGGGTGCCCGTCAGCGCAGCTTCATCCGGAGCACGATCTTTTTGACCGGGGTGTCGGGCACGCCTCGGCACAGGACCCCAGCCAGCGCGGAGAGCACGAAAGCCTGATTGTTGTCTTGCGCCTTGCCGGCCCGCTCGTCGAGGATCGCCTTGACCACGTCAACGCGGTCGCTGTCGCCGAGGCTGACGAACTCGCCGCAGGTCAGATCCGGTGACAACGGTTCGGTCGTCATCGCAACCTGCCCCGTCGTGGTGCGCGCGCAGCCGGCGAGCAGCAGCAGCGCCGCCAGCGCGGCCACGCCGACGCGCTTCACATCCGATCTTCCAGGTTGGCGCCGGTGTTGGGGAATTCGTCGAGGTCGGCGTCGGGAATCGGTGCGGTTGGCGCCCTGAACTCGGCGAAGTGCGTACCCGCGGCCTCGGTCATGAGTCTCCGATCCAATCGATGGCAAAGGACAGCAAAGCGTCGTTCTCATGTGGTGCACCGATAGTCACACGCACGCCGTCAATACCGTACGGCCGCACCAGAATGCGAGCAACCGCGGCCTGCTCGACGAAGTCCCTGGTCTGCTCTGGGCTCAGGGGCAGCCAGACGAAGTTGGCCTGTGAATCGGGCATCCGGTAGCCCGCGCCGCGCAGGGCGGCGGTCACCCGGGCGCGTTCTGCGACCACGGCGTCGGTGCGGGCGAGTAGTTCGTCCGAGGCGCCGAGCGAGGCGACCGCTGCGGCCTGAGCCAGGGTGCTCGCCGTGAAGGGCACATAGACCTTGCCCAGCGCGGTGATGATGTCCGGGTCGCCCACCGCGTAGCCGACGCGGGCGCCGGCCAGCCCGTAGGCTTTCGAAAATGTCCGCAGCACAACGACATTGGGGTGATCGCGGACCAGGCCGAGACTGTCCGGCAGCAGACCGTCTCGGATGTACTCCACATAGGCCTCATCGATGCAGACCAGCACGTCATTCGGCACGGCCTCGACGAACCGGACCAGGTCGCCGGGCGGCACCACCGTCGACGTCGGGTTGTTCGGGTTGCACACGAAGATCAGCCGCGTCCGGTCGGTGACGGCGGCCAGCATGGCGTCCAGGTCGTGGGTGTGGTTTTTGAGCGGGACAGCCACCGGCGTGGCGCCGGCGACCCGCACCTGCAATGGGTACACCTCGAACGCGCGCCAGCCGAACATCACCTCGTCGCCGACGGAGGCGGTGATCTGGATCAACTGCTGGCACAGACTCACCGAACCGCAGCCAGCGGCGATGTGCTCGGGCGCGAAACTGACGTGCTTCGCCAGTCGCTCCTTGAGTTCGACGTAGCCGTTGTCCGGGTAGCGGTTGAGCGTGCCGGCGGCAGTGTTGATGGCCGCCCGCACGCTGGGCAACGGGCCGTCCACGGTCTCGTTGCTGGCCAGCTTGATCGCGCCGGGGACCGTCCGGCCCGGCGTATAGGCCGGTAGATCGGCCATCAGCGGGCGCAGGCGGGCGGTCATTTGGCCAGCATAAGTGAGGCTGTGTACGCTGTGCCCTCGGCGGTTCCGGTGCTCCATGCGGGTCCGGTAACCTCTACAAGGTTCAAGGAGGCGTGCCAGAGCGGCCGAATGGGACTCACTGCTAATGAGTTGTCCCCCTTAAAGGGGACCGGAGGTTCAAATCCTCTCGCCTCCGCCACACAACTGAATACCTATGCGCCCGTAGCTCAACGGATAGAGCATCTGACTACGGATCAGAAGGTTGGGAGTTCGAATCTCTTCGGGCGCGCAAGAAAACATCCCCTCACCTGCAGAACAATGCGAGTGGGGGATGTTCTGTTCTTGCCGAAGAATTTTGTACGGTCTGTTCGGATGGATGTCGTCCCCATTGTTGGCAAAGCCGGTGACGTAGATCAGGTCTACGTCGTGGCGCCAATGCGCTTCGATGTAAGTCGCCAGCGCGCGCTCATGGTTTGACAACGGCACTCGCGGGTATCGCGATCGCAGTAGCGCGTTAAGCCGCCCAGCCATGCCCTAGGAGCAGCCATGCCGCAGCAGCACGACGGCCCCCGCCGTCCGGCACGATTCCCTACCCAGGGCATACCGCCGACATGGATCGTCGGCCCCGTGACGAGATGGCCGACTATGTCGGACGCGGTCTGCTGGCCGGTAAACGCGCCCTGATCACCGGTGGTGATTCCGGCATCGGCCGTGCGGTGGCGGTCGCCTTTCGCCAAGGAGGGCGCCGACGTCGCCATCGCCTACCTGGACGAGTCCGACGACGCCGCCCATACCCTTTCGCTGATCGAGGGGGCAGGTCAACGGGGTGTGCAGCTGCCGGGCGACCTCGCAGACGCGTCGCATTGCCGGGCGGTGGTGGCCGACACCGCTGAGGCGCTCGGGGGCCTGGACCTGTTGGTGAACAACATCGCATTCCAGTCGCCGGTGGACGACCTCGCCGAGCTCAGCGACGAGCAGTGGCGGCGGACGTTCGCGGTCAACATCGACAGCTATTTCTATGTCACCAAAGCGGCGCTCAACCACCTGCCCGAGGGCGGGGCGATTGTGAACACCGCCTCCATCAACGGTCTGCGGGGCAACAAGACGCTGATCGACTACTCAGCGACCAAGGGTGCGGTGATCGCGTTGACATATTCGCTTGCGCAGGCCCTGTCCAAGCGCGGAATTCGGGTGAATTGTGTTGCGCCCGGGCCGGTTTGGACGCCACTGATACCGGCGACGATGAGCGCCGAGAAGACGGCGTCGTTCGGCGAACAGGCCCCGATGGGCCGCGCGGCCCAGCCGGACGAGATCGCGCCGTCCTACGTCTTCTTCGCTGCCCGGCAGCTGTCTTCGTACTACAGCGGCGAGGTCCTGGCGCCGATCGGCGGCGAGACGCTGCCCGGGTGAGATCGGCCGGCTTTTCGACCCACGGCCACGATCGCGTGAGTTTCCCGACGACCTGATCGCCGGCAGACATGAGCGACCGGTGTCGTTGGCTCAACGGTGCACCTCGGCCAGCAACGGCCGGTGATCCGAGATCGGCATCAACGGCGTTGCATCGGTGCCGGCGGTCAACCCGCGGTCATCGGTGAGAATGTGGTCGAGCTGCCGGCACGGTTGGGCGGCGGGAAATGTGGGAGCCGACGCAAGCGGGCGCATGCCCGACCACCGCGCGACCGCGCCGGGGGTCATATTGAGATCGCCGAGCAGCATCCGGGGCCCCGGGAAGCCGCGCAGGTCTCGGCACAGCCGCGATAGTTGGACACGGTTCCAGCCGGGCACGAACGACAGATGGGTGTTGGCCACGGTCAGCGGCCCCAGTGCGGTGTCCAGCTGTGCGATCATCGCGGCGCGCGGCTCCTCGTCGACCACCATCACCTTCTTGGGTCCGGGCAGGTACATCGGAAACCGGGTGGGAATGCGCGGCAGCCGCAACACCTGCCAACTGGTGGCCGGGAATCGCGACAGCAGGGCGATGCCGTAGGCCGCCGTACCGGGCTGCTCGGCGCCGGTCGCGGCCATCCAGGTCGCACCGGGCGTGCCGGAGATGGCGGCCACGAACCGGTGTGCCACCGCGCCCATCGCCTCGGCGGCCGCCGCGGTCAAATCGGCCATTCCCGATCGTGGCTGCTCCAGGTCGACCTCCTGCAGCGCCAGCACATCGGCATCCAGTAGCCGCACGCACGCGCGCAGCCGGTCCACGTCCACCCCGTCGCCGAGGGCATGTCCATGCAAAATGTTGAATGTCGCGACCCGCATGGGTATCACTTACCCACATTGACGCGATTCGGATCGGAGGGCGCATGGTGAGCACGCGCAACAATGAACTGCGTGAGGCGTTGCGTACAGCGGCATCGGCGCTGAAGGAACACGGACCGGACTTCGCCCTCGCCGGAAGCTACGCTCTCTGGGTTTACGGCGGTCCGGAACCCACCCACGACGTAGACCTGGTGGTGGCGGAAAGCGACGTGGAAGCGGCCGCGCAGACGCTGGCGAAGGCGGGATTCGACATCGACCGACCGGTCGAGGATTGGCTGTTGAAGGCCCGGGCCAAAGACGTGATGATCGACGTGCTACACCGGCTCAATGGTGTCGCCGTGGACGCCGCGACACTGGCGGACGCCCACGAGGAGGGGGTGCTGGCCCTGCGCATCAAGGTGCTCTCGCCGTCGGCGGTGCTGACTCAGAAGCTGCTCGCACTTGGGGAGCATTACTGCGATTTCACGCTGCTGCTGCCGGCGGCGCGGGCGGTGCGGGAGTGGGTGGACTGGCCGCAGGTGCGGACGGACACCGCCGACAATGACTACGCCGCCGCCTTCCTCATGCTTGCCGACCGCCTGGGTTTGTCGGATCGGTGAGCCGATCGTGGTCGCGTGCCTTTCGCCGACCAACTGACTGCTCGGCAGGCTTCCACGGACCGACAGGCTTGCTCCACCGGTCAGCGGGTAACTGCGAGGGGCATCCGACGACAGGCACGTCGACCGCTGCGTTTGTCGAGGCGCACTGCCGGGTATGGGGAAGAGACCGGCGAGAGATGGTCGTGTGTGACATCTGATGCAGTGGCTGTGGAACCGGACCCGACGAAAGGAACAGTCTGATGAGCCGAGTCGCCAAGCTTCAGCAACTGCTGGCGGATCACGCCGATGAGGTAAATGCGGCAATTGACATGGCGGGTGGCGTCGTCGATTCCAAGACGCAGGGAAAGTTACTTGAGCGCCCTCAAGAAGATGCGGAAAGCCGCTAAGAAGGCCGTCGACAAACGGCATAAGAAAATGTCGAAAGCCGCGAAGAAGGAGAAAAAGAGTAAGAAAAGGAAGAAAAAGAAGAGTAAGAAGTAAGCTCGGCGATTTGTGGTGCTCCCGCGCATTGGTAGTTCGTCTGCTCTGACGCTGCAAGTGGTTACCACCCGACCCGTTTGGGAGGGCGCCCACACCGCGGTTGTGGGGCCGGCATTCTTCGGCGGTGGCTCAGTCCTTGGTGCCGATCGTGATCAGGTCCGAGATGAACTGTGTCCACAGCGGCCGGTCTACGCGGTGCTGCTCGCCCACGGTGAACCCCGCACCCTCGAACAGCGCGCGCATCTCCCTCGGTGACGGGCTGTATATCGGGTTCAACCGCTCCAACGTCAGCCGCGAAAGCTGGAATGGCTGGCGTGGGCTCATCGTCGCGACCGCCGCGACACCCCCGCGGCGGAGCACGCGGTGGAACTCACGTAGCGCGGCGGGTTGGTCGAAGAAGTGGAACGCCGAAGTCGTCACCACCGCATCGAGCGCACCGTCGTCGAACGGCAACTGCTCGGCCGGGGCGGTCAACCACTGCACCGTCGATGAGCGTTCCTTGGCCTGCTTGAGCATGCCCGCGGACATGTCCACCCCGTACACCTGCCTCGGCTTCGGCTTCAGTTCGCGTTGGATCCGGTCGGCCAGAATGCCGGTGCCGCAAGCGATATCGGCGATCTTCCGCGATTTGTGGGTGCGCAGAAGTTCGATGACCTCGTTCTGGGCCGGACGGTACACCCACTGCTGCAGGAACGGCAGATCGTAGGCGGGCGCGGCGAGACTCCAGAACTTCGTCACTACGTCGTTGAAGTTGCGTCGAGGCACCGAAGCCATACCGATGACCGTACGCGCGGGCGCCGCTGACGAAACGGACGTGGCTATCTTGAGACAGACCTGACGCATACGGGTAATCGGGTGCGGCGCGAGGGTCCCCCAGCAGCGCTTAAGCGATCGTCAGACCGCCGTCGACCACGATCGTCTGACCCACCACGTAGCCTCCCGCCGGTGATGCCAACCACACCGCGGTGGCCGCCAACTCCGCACCTTCGCCGAGGCGACCCAGCACAACCCGCGGCATCTGGCTGTCCAGATAGCCGGGCTTGTACTCGTCGGTCATCTCGGTCTTGAAGAAGCCCGGCGCGATCGCGTTGACGCGGATTCCCTTGCGGCCGCCCCACTGCTGAGCCAGGTCCCGTGTCAGCCCCAGCACCCCGGCCTTGGAGGCGCTGTAGGCGGCCTGCGGCAGCGCCCCGGTCGTGATGCCGAGGATGCTGGCGATATTGATGATCGAACTGCCCGCCGCCATGACCCGCCCGCAGGCCTGGGCCATCCAGAACGACCCGTTGAGGTTGACGTCGATCACCCGCCGGAACTCGTCGGGAGTCTCGCGGGAGGCCGGCACCGCCGCCCCGACGCCGGCGTTGTTGATCAGGATGTCGACCCGGCCGAAGGTCTCGACGGTGGCGTCCACCAACGCCCGGCATTGGGCGGGATCGGCGACGTCGGTCTGCACCGTCAGCGCGCGCCGGCCGGCGCCTTCGACCAGTGCCGCCGTGGCTGTCATCTTCTCCACCCGGCGCGCCCCCAGCGCCACATCGGCACCGGCCTCGGCGAACGCCCGGGCGAATGCCACTCCCAGCCCAGACGAGGCGCCGGTGACGATGACGACCTTGTTGTCGAGCCGGAATGAATCGAGAACTGTCATGGTCTTCCTCGCTTCTCATCGGGGCTCGTGAGTCTGATTGCCTGATGCCTCGCACCGCGTTGCTCGGCGCTTCGTCGTGGGATGCCTCGGCCTGCATCGTCGACTCGGGTCATGACGGATTCCTCAGTACCTGCCGGGAAATGGCGTACTTGTGCACCTCGGTCGGCCCGTCGTAGAGCCGGAAGGCGCGCATGTCGGAGAAGATCATCCCGACCGGCGTCTCGTCGGAAATGCCCATCCCGCCCAGGATCTGCACGCAGCGGTCGGCCACCTTGAACAGTTCTTCGGAGACGAACGCCTTGACCATCGAACTCTCGTGGCGCCCTTTGGCCCCGGAGTCCAACGTCCAGCACGCCCACCAGATCGCCAACCGGCACTGCTGCAGGGCGATCTCGTTGTCGGCGATCATGAAGCCCACACCCTGGTGCTCGCCGAGCGGTTTACCGAAACCCGTTCGGGTACGGGCATGTTCGATCGCAATCGACTGCGCGCGGGAGGCTGCACCGAGCCAGCGCATGCAGTGCGTCAGCCGGGCGGGCGCCAGTCGCAACTGGGCGTAGCGCAGCGCCTGGCCGACCTCGCCGAGCACCGCGGAGGCGGGCAGCGTCAGATCGCGCAAACGCACGACGCCGTGGCCCTCGACGTAGTTGCGGTCCATGGTGTTCATCACGCGCTCGAGTTCGATGCCCTCGGTCTGCCCGTCGCACAGGAACAGCGTCGGTCCGTCGGCGCCGAAGTCATTGGGGGCGACACGCGCCATGATGATCCAGGTGCGCGCACCGTTGGCCCCGGTGATCAGCCACTTGAGCCCGTTGATCACATAGTCGGTGCCGTCGAACACCGCTTCGGTGGCCAGCTGGTTGGGGTCCGACCCGGCACCCCCGGGCTCGGTCATCGCGAACACCGAACGCTGCCGCCCGTCGATCACCGGAACCAGGAACTGCTCGACCTGGTCCGTGCGGGCGATCTTGGACAGCAGGAACATGTTGCCCTCGTCGGGTGCGGCGCAGTTCAACGCGATCGGCCCCAGCGTCGACCACCCCGCCGCCTCGAACAGCACCGCCTGATCGGTGTGCGACGGCTCGCGTCCGCCGAACCGCTGCTGCGCCTGGAATGTCAGCAGTCCGGCGGCGCGGGCCAAGCCAACGAGTTCGGTGCGCAGTTCCTCGTTCGGGCCGTGCCGGGTCAGTCGAGCGTCGGTCTCGTACGGCACGATCTTCTCGACGACGAAGGAGCGGATCTCGTCGCGCAAAGCCAATGTCGCAGCAGGTATCTCGAAATCAATCATGACTCTCCATCGATGAGCGCATGGGCGCGTTCGAACAGCCGGACGGTTGCGGCGTGCAGGTGATCGCCGATTTCCCGGGGTGCCAGGCCCGCCGCGGCGCGGGCGTGGCTGCCTTCTAGGATGATGCCGAGTTTGAAGCAGGCCAGCACCGCGTACCAGTCGATGGCGGACAGGTCACGCGTGGTGTTCTGCGCGTACCTGTTCACCAGATCGGTTGTGGAACAAAGCCCTTCGGCGTCCATCAAGGCCTGACCGAGCACTCCGTCGCGGCCGGGGTCGCGCCACGTCGCGATCATCCAGCCGAGGTCCAGGAGCGGATCGCCTATGGTGCTCATCTCCCAGTCGACGATGGCCACCAGTTCGGGGCCGGTGCGCGAGAACATGACGTTGGCGCCGTGGTAGTCGCCGTGCATGATCCCCGGTGTCCACCTCGCCGGCCGGTTCTCGTCGAGCCACCTGGCGACGCCGTCCACGTCACCGATGTCGGGGCCGGCGTAGTTGTCCATGGCCGAGTAGGAGTCCAGCTCCGAAAGCCAGCGTGGCACTTGCCGTTCCAGGAATCCATCGGGCTTGCCGAAGTCGCGCAGACCCACCGCGACGTGGTCGACGGCACCCAGCCGGGCCAGCGCGTCGGCCATCGACAGTCCCATCTCGAACTGGACCGACCTGTCCGTCGCGTGCAGCCGGGGCAGACCCTCGCCGGCGTTGAAACCGTCCACCGGTTCCATCAGATAGAACACCGCGTCGCCGAGCACCGACGTGTCGTTGCACGCCGCGATCAGCCGGGGATGCGGCACGTCGGTTCCGGCGAGTGCCGCGAGCACCTGTGTCTCGCGCAGGATGACCTTGTTGCTGATCGGCCTCAGGTTTGCGGGTCCGCGCCGGAACACATACGAGCGCCCGTCGCGTTCGAAGCGCAGCATGACGTTCTGGGTACCGCCGCTGATGGCGGCGACGTTCTCCAGCGGACCGTCGCCGAGGCCCTGACCCGACATCCACGCGGCTACTTTGTCGAGATCCTCCACGCCGAGTAAACCTACCGGTTGGTTGGAAGCGTCCGGAGTGGCCCCTCTGCGCACCCGATGTCTCCCTGGTGTGCAACACGCAAGCGACGGGCCGGTGATTAGGTCGGCGGCCACACTGACGCACGTCGATTCGTCCGACTCCTGTTTCAGCCCGTGCTCGTCGCGTGGGCATTGTGGTCGACGGCCGTTCCTCGCCGCTGAGGCCTATCCGGCGTCATCCGCCCGCGCACGCCGTTTGCGATGGTGACGCGGGTACCTATGTTGCCCCGTAGCTGTCATTTCCCACCTGGATCAGCAGCACGGTCGGTGGCGTCATCCTCGATCTGTCCAGCCCGAACTCATTGAGGATGCGTGGCCGTCGCTGGCGTCGCGACGGCGGGCGGGCGCTGCTGCCAGGGCCACCGGCCGCTGACTTCCAGTTCCAGCGACCAACTCAGGAAGGTCCTGATCAGCACGATGCCGGCGAGCACCGCGACGCTCTCCGCGGTCGGCGTGATCGCAACCGTGCGAATGATGTCGGCGGCCACCAGCAGCTCCAGCCCGACCAGGATCGCCCGGCCGAGCTGCCTTCGGAACCATCGGTAGGTGTCCGGCATGCGACGGAGCAGCCGCCCGGTGGCGATCCCGGCCGCCAGTATCCCGCCGATCACGATCACGGCGACACCCACGACGTCGGCGGCTTCGCCTACGGTTTGGATGTTCTCGAATAAGACCATGAACGGCAGGTTAGCCGGGTGGGGTCGCTTTGGGGCACGGACTCAACCGGTCGGCGAGATGACGCCGCGGGGCGGAGGTTTCACAGCCGCCACATAGCATCGCCATAGGGTCGGCTCATCCGGATCGCAATACTGGGAGTCATGATCTCCGGAGCTGTCGAACGAGTCGTGATGCGCCGCGCCGACGGGCACGCGATCAGCGTGCTGGTCGTCGACGACGAATCGGTCCTGGCCGAGATGGTGTCGATGGCGTTGCGCTACGAGGGGTGGGACATCACCACGGCGGGCGACGGAGCGTCGGCCATCGCGGCGGCCCGCACCGCCCGACCCGACGTCGTCGTGCTGGATGTGATGCTGCCCGACATGAGCGGCCTCGACGTGCTGCGTCGGCTGCGTGAGCAGAACCCCCGGCTGCCCGTGCTGCTGCTGACCGCCAAGGACGCGGTCGAGGACCGGATCGCGGGGCTGACCGCGGGCGGCGACGACTACGTCACCAAACCGTTCAGCATCGAGGAAGTGGTGCTGAGGCTGCGGGCCCTGTTGCGTCGCACCGGCGTGACCACCGAGGACAGCGGCGCTGCGATCGTCGTCGGAGACCTCGTCCTCGACGAGGACAGCCACGATGTCACCCGCGCCGGCGAGCTCATCACCTTGACCTCCACCGAGTTCGAGCTGCTGCGGTTCATGATGCGCAACTCCAAGCGCGTGCTGTCCAAGGCACAGATCCTCGACCGGGTGTGGAGCTACGACTTCGGCGGACGGTCCAACATCGTCGAGCTCTACATTTCGTACCTGCGCAAGAAGATCGACAGCGGCCGGGAGCCGATGATCCACACCCTGCGAGGGGCGGGGTATGTCCTCAAGCCGGCCAACTAGCGTCTTGGCGCCGAGTAGCTGGTCGCTTCGGTCCCGACTGTTGGTGGGTCAGGTGCTGCTGCTGACCCTGGCCTGTATTGCCATCGGGGGGTTCACCGAGCTTGCGCTGCGCCAGTACCTGATACACCAACTCGACCAGAACCTGCACGAGACGTCGCACCGCTCGGCGGTGGTTGCCGGTTTCCCGCCACCGCCGCCGGGCCGCCCGGATGGCAGGCCCCGGCCCCATCGTCGGCCGGGGCCGGGACCGGACTTTCTGGACGCCCCCGGGCAGCCGGTGGGGCTCGCGGCGATGCTGACGAAGCGCGACGGGCGGGTGGAAGCCGGTGTGCTGACCTCGTCGGCTGAACGCGATTCGCTGTCGGAGTCGGCCCGGGAACAGCTCGGCGGCGTCGTACCGCGTGCGCCCGCGGTCACCATCGATCTCGACGGCTTGGGCAGTTACCGGGCGGTGGCGACCTATGACCGCGCCCGGGAGGTCGTCGTCACCGGCCTCCCGATGGCGGACGTCGACGACACCATGTTGCGGGTGCTGATGATCATGGCCGTGGTCGCCGGGGCGGCGCTGATTCTGGCCTCGACGCTGGGGGTCTGGATCACCCGGCGCGCACTGGCCCCGCTCACGCGGGTCGCCGCGACGGCGCGGGAGGTGGCCAACCTGCCGCTCGACCGCGGCGAGGTGGCCCTGCCGGTGCGGGTGGCCGAACGCGACACGAACCCCAATACCGAAGTGGGCCAGATGGGTTCGGCGCTCAACCGGATGCTGGATCACATCTCCGCGGCGCTGACGAGCCGGCAGGCCAGTGAGACCCGGGTGCGTCAGTTCGTCGCCGACGCCAGCCACGAACTGCGCACCCCGCTGACCGCCATCCGCGGCTACGCCGAACTCGCCCAGCGCCGCCGCGACGAGGTGCCCGCAGAGGTCGCCCACGCGATGGGCCGGGTGTCCTCGGAGTCGGAGCGGATGACCCATCTCGTAGAGGACCTGCTGCTGCTGGCGCGGCTGGATTCGGGCCGACCGCTGGAACGCGAACAGGTCGACCTGTCCCAGCTGGCCGTCGACGCCGTCTCCGACGCCCACATCGCCGGTCCCGACCACGACTGGGGTCTCGACCTGCCCGACGAACCGGTGCTGGTTCAGGGTGACGCCGCACGGCTGCATCAGGTGCTGACGAACCTGCTGGCCAACGCGCGGGTGCACACACCGCAGGGAACGTCGGTCACCCTGGCGCTGAGCGTCGATGACCGGTGTGCGCGGCTGGCGGTCAGCGACAACGGACCCGGCATCCCGCCGGACCTGGAAGTTTTCGAGCGGTTCGCGCGCGGGGACTCGTCCCGGTCGCGTAAGGGCGGCAGCACCGGACTCGGCCTGGCCATCGTGGCCGCCGTGGTCCGGGCGCACCACGGCACGATCGCGTTGCGCAGCGTCCCTGGTAATACGGTGTTCACCGTCGAGTTGCCGTTCACAGCCGAGGCATAGCGAGGCCACCACACGACTACACCTGGTGGCAGCCGCCCGCACCCACCCTCGCGGAGTTCCAGGCTGAGGTGGCCGCCGGCCGTATCCACTACCTCATCGGTGGCATGGTGCGACCGCGTGGCGAGGTCAGCGGCAGCGATGCCGCCCAGCAGATCCTGCACTGGGTCGAGGACAACTTAGTTGTGCCTACCGTGTCCGGCACCGCCGTCTACGTCCTGTCGCAATGATTCACAGGTTCGGCATAGCAAGGACCAATTCCGATCCAAAGCTGCGCGGAGAACATGAAGACATGACCATCACACTGGAACCGGACAACACCGGTTGGGCCGGCTTCTCCCGCAACGCGGCCCGCATCGCCGCCGAGCGCGGCGTACCGGTTCTCGACGTCGTGGTGCCCGTCTTCAACGAGCAGGCGGCACTGGCCTGTTCGGTGCGCCGACTGCACCGGCACCTCACCGAGCAGTTCCCGTTCACGTTCCGGATCACCATTGCCGACAACGCCAGCGACGATGACACACCGGTGATCGCCGCGCGACTGGCAGACGAATTCGACGAGGTGCGGGTGTGCCGACTGGAACAGAAAGGCCGCGGCCGTGCCCTGCACGCGGTGTGGGAACACTCCGATGCTCCGGTGCTGGCGTACATGGACGTCGACCTGTCCACCGATCTGGCCGCACTGCTGCCACTGGTGGCCCCGCTGATCTCCGGGCACTCCGACGTCGCGATCGGCACCCGGCTGTCTCGTGGTGCCCGGGTGGTGCGCGGACCCAAACGGGAGATCATTTCGCGCTGCTACAACCTCATCCTGCGCTCCACCCTGGCGGCTGGGTTCTCCGACGCGCAATGCGGATTCAAAGCGATCCGCGCCGACGTCGCGCACGCGCTGCTGCCTCACGTGGAGGACACCGACTGGTTCTTCGACACCGAATTGTTGGTTCTCGCCGAGCGCAGTGGCCTGCGGATCCATGAGGTGCCGGTTGACTGGGTCGACGATCCGGACAGCAGGGTCGACATCGTCTCCACCGCCGCCGCCGACCTCCGGGGTGTGGCCCGGCTGCTGAGGGGATTCGCCTCCGGCGAGGTTCCGGTGGGCTTCATCGCCGCGCAGTTAAGACCGGCTGACACCGCGGCTGCGCCCAGATCGCTTCTGCGGCAGGGTGTTCACTTCGCCACCATCGGAATTGTCAGCACCGTGGCGTACCTCCTGCTGTTCCTCGGGCTGCGCGGCCTGGCCGATGCGCAGGCCGCCAACCTGACAGCGCTGCTGGTGACCGCGGTCGCCAACACCGCCGCCAACCGCCGATTCACCTTCGGGGTGCGTGGTCGGGCCGGGGTGGCCCGGCACCAGATCGAGGGCCTGCTGGTGTTCGGCATCGGTCTGGCGCTGACGAGCGGGTCGCTGGCCCTGCTGTCCGCGGTGGCCGAACCGTCCCGACCCGTCGAGGTCGTCGTCTTGGTGGCCGCCAACCTGCTCGCCACCATCGTCCGCTTCGCGCTGCTGCGCGGCTGGGTGTTCCACCCGCGGCGTACCGCCTGACTCACCGTAAGGACACGGGATCATGACCATCATGGAAGACCGGGCAACCAACTCCATCTGGGTTGCCACCGGCGAGCCCTCGGATCGCTCTGGGCGACTGCGTAATTGGGCACTCGGACCGCTGGATGCGCCGCGCTGGGAACGGCCCGGCCTGTTGGCACTGCTGCTCGGCACCGCGGTGCTGTACCTGTGGCGACTCGGATCGCTGGGTTGGGCCAACGAGTTCTACGCCGCCGCCGTGCAGGCTGGCACGCAGAGCTGGAAGGCCCTGTTGTTCGGGTCGCTGGACGCCGGAAATGCCATCACCGTCGACAAGCCGCCGTCCGCCATGTGGGTGATGGGCTTGTCCGGCCGGATCTTCGGATTCGACTCTTGGAGCATGCTGGTGCCGCAGGCGCTGATGGGCGTGATCGCGGTGGCCCTGCTCTACGCAGCGGTGCGGCGCACCAGCGGGCCGGCCGCCGGCCTACTGGCCGGCTCAATGCTGGCGCTGACGCCCGTGGCGGCGTTGATGTTCCGCTTCAACAACCCCGACGCGCTGCTCGTTCTGCTGTTGGTGGGGTCCGGCTACTGCGTGGTCCGGGCACTGCACAGCCGGCACTGCACCCGTTGGATCGCGTTGGCGGGCACCGCGATCGGGTTCGCATTCCTGACCAAGCTGCTGCAGGCGTTCCTGGTGCTCCCGGCACTGGGTTTGGCGGTGCTCGTCGCGATGCCGGGCAGCATCTGGAAACGGTTGGGCCAGTTGCTTGCCGGCGCGCTCACCGCGGTGGTCTCGGCCGGGTGGTACATAGCGATGGTGAGTGTCTGGCCCGCGGACACGCGGCCCTATATCGGCGGCTCCACCGACAACAGCCTGGTGCAACTCGCGCTGGGCTACAACGGCCTGGGCCGTGTCCTGGGCGGAGACGGCAACCCGACCCACGGCGCCGGCGGCGATGCAGGTCCGGGTGGCGGTCCCGGCGGGACCATGTTCGGTGGCGATCCGAGCATCACCCGCATGTTCGGTGAGTCGATGGGCACCGAGATCTCCTGGCTGCTGCCCGCCGCCCTGATCGGGCTGGTCGCCGGACTGTGGTTCACCCGGCGCGCACCCCGTACCAGCCTCACCCGGGCCGGCCTGCTGTTGTGGGGCGGCTGGACCGTTGTGACAGCGGTGGTGTTCAGCTTCATGAAGGGCATCATGCACCCCTATTACACGATTGCCCTGGCGCCCGGTGTGGCCGCGGTGGTCGCCATCGTGGTGTGCGAATTATGGCGCGGACGGCAGTACCGCGGCGCTCGCATCTGTCTGGCCCTCATGCTGGCCGCCACCGGTGTGTGGAACTTCGCGCTACTCGACCGCACCCCCGACTGGCTGCCGTGGCTGCGCTGGACGGTTCTGGTCGGTGCGATCGTCGTGGCCGCCGTGCTGATCGTTCGTGGGCATCAACTCGGCCGCCACACGGCGGTGCTGGCGATCGCCGGTGTGCTGTTCGGCCTGGGCGCGACTGCCGCCTACACCGTTCAAACCGTGCTCAACTCGCATGGCGGTGGGATCCCGACCTCGGGGCCGACCCGGGCCGGCGATCATGGACCCGGCAGACTCCACGGACCCGGTGGCCAGAACCAGTCCACCGAGCAACTGCAGGCGATGCTCAAAGCCACCGACAACCGTTGGGCCGCGGCAACTGTGGGCTCACACCTGGCGGGAAGCCTGGAACTGTCCACCGGCTCTTCGGTGATGGCCATCGGCGGATTCACCGGCGGTGACGACTCGCCGACCCTCGAGAAGTTCCAGCAGTACGTCCGCGACGGACGGGTGCGGTATTTCCTGGCCGGGGACGGCCGGGGACCGCGTGGCCACGACGGCGACTCGTCGGGCAGCCAGATAGCCGAGTGGGTGAAGGCGAACTTTGCCGCCCAGACCGTAGACGGCACAACGGTTTACGATCTGCAAGGTTGATCGGCCGGGTCTCGTGGCGGGGGCAGGTGCTGGGTCATATGGTTGCACGGGCGAATCAGATTGGAGACCGCGAAATGCAACTGCTCCTGATCCGGCACGCCCTACCGAATCGCAGTGAGCGCGGACAGGGCTCGGACCCCGACCTGGACGACCTCGGGGTCGAGCAAGCCGCACGACTGCCCGCTGCGCTGTCCCGGTTCCCGGTGAGCAGACTGATCAGCAGCCCGCAGCGACGGGCGGTGCAGACCGCTGAGCCGGTGGCCGCCGCGTTCGGCCTGACCCTCGACATCGATACGCGGCTCGCCGAGTACGACCGGGATATGTCCGGCTACCTGCCGGTCGAACTCCTGCGCACCGAGCGGCCCGCGGACTGGGCCCGGATGTCAGGCGGTGAACTGCCGGCAGGGGTGGACGAGGCGGCGTTCCGTGCCCGCGTGAATGACGGCATCGTCGACATCGTCGCCGCCGCCGGCCACGAGGAGACGGTCGCGGTCTTCAGCCACGGCGGCGTGATCAACCTGGTGTTGCACGAAATCCTGGGCACCCGACGGCTGCTGTCCTTCCCGATCGACTACGTGTCGGTGACGCGCCTGCTGTACTCGCGCACGGGCGCAGCCACGGTGGTCACCACCAACGGCACCGAGCACGTGTGGGATCTGTTGCCGCGAAACAAGCGCCGGTGACGCAACAACCCCGCTGAGGCGCCAGATGGCCGGGTGGTCAGGTGATAGACATGAGGCGGGCTGCGCTCGACGGATTGGATCTGGTCGCACTGGACTGACATCTGCGTGCAGTGGGTATCGCGCGTGCGGGTGACCTGCGGGCGGAGCTGATCTCCGGCGGGCGGTCCAATCTGACGTTCCTGGTCGCTGACGATACGTCCCCAGTGAGTGCTATGCCGGCCACCGGTTGACGCCGTCGGCGCATGACATGGCCCGCGAATACCGGGTGGTGACCGCGCGAGCCGACACGACGGTCCCGGCCGCCCGCGCCGTGACGATGTGCGATGAGCAGACCATCAGCGGCTGCGTCGACGCGCTGATCCGGGTACTGGCGGACTTGCGTGCAATCGACCCGGCTATCTGGAGCGATAGGTGCGCCGGTGGGGATCGCAATGGGATCGGGTACGCCTCGGCGACGACCCGTGCGATGCCGACGTCAGACGGCTGCACACCGCGCTGGGCGAAAGCTGCCGCCGCAGAGCCGCAGTTTCGATCGTGCACGGCGACTACCGCATCGACAACACTGATGCGGGCTGGTCGTCGATGCCCTCGGAAGATGAACTGGCGCAGCGGTATTCGAATGCATCCGGACAACCGCTGGCGCACTAGGACTTCTACCTGGGGCTGGCCCGTTTCAAGGTGGCGATCATCGCGGCTGGCATCGGGTTCGGTGCCCGGCAGGCCAGTGTGGCCGCCGACGCGGATACGGTCGGTCAAGCCGTCGGCCCGTTGATCGTCGCCGGCCTCGACGCACTGGTGTAGACGTCACGGTTTGGCGGGTCGCCCGGCAGGGTAGAGACTGGCGTGGCTCTCAGACTCCCCAGCACCGCCCACCTCCTCCGCAGAAAGGATGCCTCCATGAAACGGGACGTATCAGCCGAACTCGATGTGAACATCGGTGCGCCGACCACCCTCGAGTTCCAGATCGCCGTTGCAGCCCAGTCCGGTGCCCAGGTCACGGAGTCGCTGTCATTCACATTGGACGGCAAGGAAATTCAGCCAGTCGAGATCGTCGGTGAACACGGCAGCCGGATCCACAAGTTCGACGCCGGCGTGGGCAACCTGCGGGCCAGCTACTCCGCCACCGTGCTCGGTCGCACCGATCCGGCACCGGTGAACGACATCGACCTGTCCACCTACCTACGCCCGAGCCGATATGCCGAGGCCGACAAGTTCTACGGTTTCGCCGCCACCGAGTTCGGCAACTACACCGACTCGGCCACACTGTTGGCGAAGGTGTCGTCGTGGGTCGGCACCCGGCTGGACTACGTCCCCGGGTCGAGTGACCCCATCGACGGTGCGGTCGACACCCTGCTGGCCGGTGCCGGAGTCTGCCGCGACTACGCGCATCTGGTGGTTGCGTTGCTGCGCGCGGTCAACGTGCCGGCACGACTGGTCGCGGTGTACGCGCCGGGGTGCGAGCCGATGGACTTTCACGCGGTCGCCGAGGCCTTCGTCGACGGTTCCTGGCAGGTGGTCGACGCGACCTGCCTGGCGCCGCGGCAGACGATGGTGCGCATCGCCACCGGTCGCGATGCGGCCGACACCGCCTTCCTGGACAACCACAGGGGCTCGATCACGCTGAACGACTGCACGGTGACGGCGGTTGTCGATGGCGATCTGCCGCAGGATTCGGTCAGGGACCTGGTAGCGCTCGGCTAGCGCCCCGACCGCAGGTTGTGCTTGGCCGCCCGGCGCAACTGGAACATCCGCACCGCGCCGGCCGCCGCAGTGATCAGTCCGCCCGCCACCGCGGCGAACAGGATCGCGACGCCCAGCGGCAGGCTCCAGTGCCAGCCGAGGAACTGAAGCGGCGCCGTCACGGTGTTCTGCATGATGAAGATCAGCAACACGATCAGGACGAAGAAACCGAGGATCAGCGCCGTCCACATGGCGGCGGCCCTGGTGAACCCCGTCCCGGAGTCGGGCTCCACGACGGTAGGGGGCACGTCCCGGGGCGGCTTCGGCACAGACGGATCACTGCTCATACTGCCATCTTTGCCCTTTACGGCAGAGAAGCAAACGAACACGCGGCGAGCGGGCGGGGGTTCTTCGGGCGGCAAGTCGTTAAAGGACGCCGTTGAAGGACTTGAAGCCACCTTGTCACCGAGTTAGAGGGCTTCGTAGATGGGTGCCGAACGGCCTCCTACGATAGCCTTCTGCGCGCGCCGAACCCGATTCCCCCGGTTCGACCCCGATAACACCGACCCAACGAAGGAATGATCAGTGGCCGCAACACTCGCCGAAGCCTTGCTCTCCGACTCGATCATCGACGCCGTTCGCGCGGACGTGCGCGATCTCATCGACGCCGAGGTGTCGGAGAAAAAGGGCGCCTCGGGTCTGGTCGTCAAGGGTGGTTACGGCGCCGTCAAGAAGGTCAGTCCATCGATCATCGAGGACGCCATCGCGAAGCTGTGGCCGGGATTCGTCGAGAAGCTCGAGCCGTTCTGGGCGCAGTACTCCTCGGCGCCGTCGGGAGTCTTCGCCGCCTACCTCGTCGCGAACGGTGACGCGGCGGCCGACGCGCTGCTCGGCGTCACCGACTCGCGCTTCGACGCGATGAGCAAGTCCGTCGTGAAGAAGACGTACTCGTCGCTGCGACCGTCGGCGAAGAAGAACGTCGTGGAGGCCCTGCCCCGCATCGGCGCCCTCGTCTCCAAGTGGGCCGCGTAAGTTCTCGGCCATCGAGTGGCTCGGCCGCCTGAACCGCCTCCACGAAGCCAGACTGGCGCTGATCCTCGATGCCGTGCCGGCATTCGCGGTGCGGAGTGCGGAGTCCACCTTCCAGTGGGACAGACTTCTCGGTCCGGCATCGCGCGGGGTGGCCGGTAAATTACGGTGGACAGGTGAGTGCAGCACCAGCCCAGAATGACAACGCTTGGCCCGCGATCTTGACCTGGCGTGCGCACAAACTGCCGCGGATGGAATCGGCACGGGTGCAATTGAGCGGCAACCGAATAAAGGCCTACGGCCGAATCGTCTCTGCGGCCACCGATTCGACACCTCCGTTCAGCGCGTCCTACGACTTGGTGACCGACGAGTCGGGCGGGACCAAACGCCTGTCGATGACCGTCACGCTCGCCGAGCGAGAACGCCAACTCTCCATCGCCCGCGACGAGGAGAACATGTGGCTGGTGCAGGATCACAGCGGCCACACCTCGCGGGCAACCTATGACGGTGCGCTGGACGTCGATGTGGTGTTCAGTCCGTTCTTCAACGCGCTGCCGATCCGGCGAGCCGGGTTGTACCGGCGCACCGATTCGGTGAGCCTGCGGGTGGTCTACGTGTGGCTGCCGGAACTCACCGTCGAGCCGCTCACCATCAGTTATGCGAGCACTGGGATCGGTGACGGCATCAAGGTGCGTTCGCCGGTGGCCGACACCACGATCACGGTGGACGACTTCGGGTTCATCGTCGACTACCCGGGCTTGGCAGAGCGGATCTGATCACCCCGCCGGCGCGACCGGCCGCAGCGAGTTCCTCGCGCCAGTCCCGGATTCCGATGGTCACCGTCAGGATCTCGGTCCGGGGGAAGCTGGCGTAGCGGGCTCGTGCGGCATGCCCCGACTCAACCAGTTCGGCGACGGTGCCGCGTTCGGCCAGTCCGGCGCGTGTCTGCGACAGCAGGTCGATCGCCCGGTCCAGCCGCGGCAGCAGGTCCGCCGCGTTGGCCTCACACATGGCGCGCACCAGGTCGGGTGCGGTGCCGGCCACCCGGGTGCCGTCGCGGAACGATCCTGCTGCCAGGGCGAAGGCCAACGGCACCTCCGAGGCAGTGACGGCCAGGGCCTCGGCGGCCAGGTGTGGCAGGTGCGAGATGGCCGCCGCCGCGGCGTCGTGCTCGTCGGAGCGGGCCGGAACCACGAACGCGCCGCAATCAAGGGCGAGTTCCATCGCCATGGTCCACACCTCGGGGTTGACGTGATCGTCCACCGTGAGCACCCATGGAGCATCGACGAACAGCCGCGCATCCCCCGCCGACCAGCCGGAACGGGTGGTTCCGGTCATCGGGTGACCGCCGACGAAGCGGTCCAGCAGTCCGACGGCGCCGACCTCGTCTCGGACGGCGCCTTTGACACTGACGACGTCGGTGAGCGGGTTGTCGGGTGCGGACTCGGCGATGTGCTCCAGCATCGTCGGCAGGGCCGGCATGGGAACCGCCAACACGATCAGTGCCCCGGTGGCGGCGGCCCGACCGAGGACCGCGGGCAGGTCAGCGTCGGCGTCGAAACCGTCGGACCGCGCCTCGTCCACGCCGCCGACCGAGCGGTTGTAGCCGAACGTCTCCCGTCCCGCGCCGGCGGCAGCCCGCAGCACCGAACCGCCGATCAGGCCGAGACCCAGTACGCAAACGGGGACTTGTGTCACAGACCAAGGTTGACACATTCCCCGCCTCGCGCCGTCCAATGCGTGGTCACGGCGGCGCAGTCGGTACTAGCGTTAGCGGACATGGGACAGCGGGCCTCCAAGCCGGGGGCACCAGACGGCGGCGCCACTTCGGACGGTTTCGGGGTGGCGGTCGTCCGTGAGGACGGCAAATGGCGGTGCACCGCGCTGCATTCGAGTGCGCTCACCAGTCTGGCCGCCGCCGAGACCGAGTTGCGTGAACTACGAAGCGCCGGAGCAGTTTTCGGTCTCATTGATGTCGACGACGATTTCTTCATCATTGTGCGGCCCGCGCCGGCCGGCACCCGGCTGCTGCTCTCGGACGCGACCGCGGCTCTCGAATACGACATCGCCGCCGACGTGCTGGAGAATTTGGACGCTGAGATCGATGACGACGACCTCGAGGACGCCGATCCGTTCGAGGCTGGTGATCTGGCGGTGCTGTCGGACATCGGCCTGCACGAGGACGTGCTGGGCGTGATCCTGGCCGACACCGACCTCTATGCTGACGAGCAGCTCACCCGGATCGCCACCGAAATGGGCTTCGCAGAGGAGCTGTCGGCGGTGATCGACAAGCTCGATCGGTGATTTCCGACGAGCAGCTGATTCGCGCCGCGCTGGCCGCGGCCGCCGGCGCCGATCCGCGCGATGTGCCGATCGGCGCGGTGGTGGTGGACGCATTCGGAGCGGAACTGGCGAGCGCCGCCAACGCACGGGAGGAGCGCGGCGATCCGACTGCGCACGCGGAGATTCTTGCATTGCGCTCGGCCGCCCTCGCGCTCGGCGAGGGCTGGCGATTGGCGGGCGCAACGTTGGCGGTCACCGTGGAGCCGTGCACGATGTGCGCCGGTGCGTTGGTGGCTGCCCGGGTGTCTCGCCTGGTGTTCGGGGCGTGGGAGCCAAAGACCGGCGCGGTGGGATCGCTGTGGGATGTGGTGCGGGACCGCCGCCTGACCCACCGGCCGCAGGTGCGTGGCGGCGTACTGGAGCGTGAGTGCGCCGCGCCGCTGGAGGAGTTCTTCGCCCGGCGGCGCGACGGACGCTGACCGCCGGCCGCCACGTCTCGGCGTTGTCTTGCCGCGGTCGTCAGCCTCATTGGTGGACGACCGCGGGAGGCAAGTCCTCGGCGGCCGCCCGCGGCGCGGCTTTTGAGCGGAGGTTCAGGACGTTCAGCGGCCACCAGAACCAACGGCCGAGCAGCGCGGCCGTCGCCGGCAGCATGAAGGACCGCACGACCAGGGTGTCGAACAGCAGGCCCAGGCCGATGGCGGTGCCGAGCTGACCGATGGTGCGAAGGTCGCTGACCACCAGTGCGGCCATGGTGAACGCGAACACCATACCCGCAGCCGTCACGACGCTGCCTGTGCCGCCCATGGCCCGGATCAGACCGGTTTTCAACCCGCCCGGTATCTCTTCCTTGAACCGCGACACCAACAGCAGGTTGTAGTCGGACCCGACCGCGAGCAGGACGATGATCGCCATCGGCACGACCATCCAGTGCAGTTCGATGCCCAGGATGTGTTGCCAGATCAGCACCGAGAGCCCGAAGGACGCACCCAGCGACAGCGTGACCGTCCCCACGATCACCATCGCAGCGATCAGGCTGCGCGTGAACAGCACCATGATCATGAAGATCAGGCACAGCGAGGCGATTCCGGCGATCAGCATGTCGTACTTCGAGCCTTCGGCCAGATCCTTGAACGTCGCGGCCGTGCCGCCCAGCGAGATCCGCGAGTCCTCCAACGGTGTGCCCTTGACGGCTTCGATCGCGGCCAGCTTGATCGGTTCGACGAGGGCGAGTCCCGCCGGCGATGCCGGGTCGGCGCGGTGTGTGACGATCATCCGCACCGCCTTGCCGTCCGGCGAAAGGAACATCTTCATCCCGCGCTGGAAATCCGGATTGTCGAACACCTCGGGCGGTAGGTAGAACGAGTCATCATTGCGGGCCGTGTCGAAGGCCTGCCCCATTTGCTCTGCGCCACGGGTCATTTCGTCCATGGCGTCGTACATCCCGGACATGGTGCTGTTCATCCTCAGCATCATCTGTCGCATGTTCTCCATAGTGGCGATCATCGGCGGGAACTGCTCGAGCATCGCGGGCATCACCACGTTGAGGTCGTCCATCCCCGCAATCAACGTGTCCATCTGGTCGGTCAGCACGCTGACCCCGTCCATGGTGTCGAACACAGACCGGAACGCCCCGCACACCGGGATGTTGACGCAGTGCGGTTCCCAATAGAAGTAATTGCGGACGGGGCGGAAGAAATCGTCGAAATCCGCCATGTTGTCCCGCAATTCGTGGATCCTGCCCTGTGTATCGGTCATCTGGTTGACGAGATCGTCGGAGATGCCCGACATCTGCGTCATGAGCTGGTAGGTCCGCTTCATGTTGGCGATGGTGGCGCCGAGCTCGTCGGACTGCGTCTTCATGTCTGCGATGCGGTCCTTCATCAGCTTCATGGTCTGCTGTTGGCCGACGCCCTGCATGCTGATCAGGAACGGAATCGAGGTGTGTTCGATCGGCGTGCCCTGCGGGCGGGTGATCGCCTGCACGCGTGCCACGCCCGGCACCCGGAACACCGCCTTGGCCACCTTGTCGAGGATGAGGAAGTCGGCGGAGTTGCGCATGTCGTGATCAGCCCCGATGAGCAGCACGTCGGGGCTCATCCGAGCCTGGGAGAAGTGGCGCTGCGCGGCCTGCAGTCCCTCGTTGGCCGGAATGTCTTTGGGAATGTATCGCGTGTCGTCGTAGCTCATCTGATAGCTCGGCAGGGCCGCCAGTCCGACCAGCGCGGCCGCCAACGATGCGAGCAACACCGGTACGGGCCACCGCACGTCGATGGTTCCGATCTTGCGCCAGAACCGGATTCGCATCGCCCGCTTGGGTTCGAGCAGGCCGAACCGGCTGGCGATGGTGATGACCGCCGGGCCCAGGGTCAGGGCAACGGCGACCGCGACGAGAATTCCGATTGCGCAGGGCACTCCGAGCGTCTGGAAGTAGGGCATCCGCGTCAGGCTCAGGCACAGCGCGGCGCCGGCGATGGTCAATGCCGAGCCGAGCACGACATGGGCAGTGCCGCCGAACATGTCGTAGTAGGCGGCCTCGCGGTCGAGGCCCGCGGCCCGGGCCTCCTGGTAGCGGCCGATCAGGAAGATCGCGTAGTCGGTGCCCGCCGCGATCGCCATGGCCACCAGGAGGTTGACTGTGAACGTCGACAGGCTGGCGAGCTGGAGCTGACCGAACACCGCCACCACGCCGCGCGCCGCGGCCAGCTGGATCCCGACGATCACCAACAGCAGGGCCACGGTCGCGATCGACCGGTAGAAGAACAGCAGCATCACGATGATCACCGAGAAGGTGACCATCATGATCAGACCGACGGTGCGTTCACCGGCGTGGTTCACATCGGCTTGCAGGGCGGCCGGGCCGGTCACGAACACCTTGACGGCCGGTGGTGGGTGTGCGGCGTCGACATGGGCACGCACCGCGTCGACCGACTCGTTGGCCAGGGTCTCACCCATGTTGCCGGCGAGGTTGACCTGCACGTAGGCGGCCTTGCGGTCCTTACTCACGGCGCCGGCCTCGGTCAGCGGGTCGCCCCAGAAGTCCTGGACGTGCTGAACGTGAGCGGTGTCCGTGCGCAGCCGCTGAATCAGGTCGTCGTAGTAGGTGTGGGCCTCATCGCCCAGCGGCTGCTCGCCCTCGAGGACGATGAGCGCAATCGAATCGGAGTCCGACTCGCCGAACAGCAGGCCCATCTCCCTTATGGCCTGCATGGACGGCGCATCCTGCGGGTTCAGCGAGACGGCGTTCGCCTGGGCCACCACCTCCAGAGGCGGCACCAGCACCGTGAGCGCGGCGATGACCGCCAGCCACGCCAGCACGATCGGAACGGCGAGCTGGCGGATCCACCTCGCTCCTCTTCCGCCTCGTGCCTCGGCGGCATCGTCGGCTCGGCTGTTGCCTGATTGCCTCGCTCCTTCTCCGCCTCGTGCCTCGGCGGCATCGTCGGCTCGGCTCATGCGGACTTCGCCAGGCAATAGACGTACGCGCTCACCTGTTCGGAGGTCTTCTCCACTTTGATCACGCCGCCGGCGGTGATGCGGCAGCCGATGAAGCTGCTGTCACCCTGCGCGAGGACATTGCCGACGATGGCCGGTGAGGTGGTCTCGATCTCGACGGACCAGGGCAGCGGCGCGTCGTTGACCTGGTGGGGCATGCCGTTGTCGTCGAGGTAGTTGATGTCGGCGACGGTGCCCGGTGCCCCGAAGATTTCGTAGATCACGCGTTTCGGGTCGAAGACATGGCTGTCGTCCGACATGCTGCCCGCGTACGTGGGCAGTTCATGGGACCCGAAGACGCCCCGCAGGCGCGACACCGTCAACCCGCCGACGGCCAGTACCGCCACGAAGACAAGAGGTATCCACGCCCGTCTCAAAACGGTGAGAATCTTAGGGTCCCCTTCCTTGGTCGCCCGCCGTCGGCAGGCTAACGCAAATCGCGCGCGTAAGGTGGGCTACCCCGGCCCGCTGAACTCCTGGCTATCGGTGCTCAGCGAGATCGTTACCGTGGCACCGCCACCGGTGGGCGCTTCGGGTCCGCGGGCATTCCCCACCGAACGGGCCGCGCTGAATTGTTTCTGCCTCGTGACCCGTTCCCCAGACTGAACCGGCCGGGTAAGGCACGATAGGCAATGAGATGGAAGCCCGCACTCAACGTGTTCGCGATCACCTTGAACGGCCGGATCACTCCGCCTGGCAACAACCGATGTGAGGATCAGATCCACCGTTTATTGGGGCAGTCCCGGCGCCGAGGTGGGTCACAACGCGGGGAAAGACGACCTGAATAGGAAAGGAATCCGGCATGGCGAAGGACAAGAAGTCGAAGGGCGGCACTGCATCGAAGGCGGCAGCGCTGGCTGCCGCAGCTGCCGGCGGGCCCAAGCCGCCCATTACGGAGAAGGACTACCAGCGCGAGCTGAAAAAGCTGCACGGCGAGTTGGCGGCCATGCAGGAATGGGTCAAGGCCACCGGGGCGAAGGTGTGCGTTGTGTTCGAGGGCCGCGACGCCGCGGGAAAGGGCGGAGTGATCAAGGCGATCATGGAACGGGTCAGCCCCCGGGTGTTCCGGCTCATCGCGCTGCCAGCACCGAGCGATCGCGAGAAGTCGCAGATGTACATCCAGCGCTACCTGCCGTTGCTTCCAGCCGCCGGGGAGATCGTCATCTTCGACCGCAGCTGGTACAACCGTGCCGGCGTCGAGCGCGTGATGGGATTCGCCCCGATGGACGTGGTCGAGAAGTTCCTGGACGCCACCCCCGGGTTCGAGAAGTTGATGGTCGAGAGCGGCATCATTGTCTTGAAGTACTGGCTGGAGGTCAGCCCCGAGGAGCAGAGCCGTCGCCTTTCGGGCCGGATCGACGACCCGCGCAAGACCTGGAAACTCAGCCCAATGGACGTCGCGTCCTACACGAAGTGGGACGAATACACCGTCGCCAGGGACGCTATGTTCATGCACACCAGTACGTCCTGGGCGCCCTGGTTCGTCGCCATCAGCGAGGACAAGAAGCGCGCGCGCCTCAACGTGATCTCCCACCTGCTGTCCCGCGTGCCATACACACACCTCGAAACGGAGAAGGTGAAGCTACCGAAACGGTCGGCGAAGGCGGTGCCGCCCCCGGCAGACTCCTTCCACCACGTGCCCGAGATATTCTGACGGTCTGCACTGGGATCCTGAGTTGAGACCGGCGCCGAGTCTGCACTGAGGGCGAGTCCCCCCGCGAATCTTCGCTCTGAGTGCAGTCTCGGCGCAGATTAGGGCTGGCCGCGCCCGACCGGTAAGCTGCCACCCGGTGGCGTGTCCGAGCGGCCTAAGGAGCACGCCTCGAAAGCGTGTGACGGGTAACCCCCGTCCGAGGGTTCAAATCCCTCCGCCACCGCCATAGCCCTGATCCTGTTCACCCAGGTTTGGGTTATTTACATATTCGCTGGGCGGTGTCGTTCCCACAACCTGCCCGCCATGGACCGTGATCGGCACGACCTACCCCCGTAAAGACACCAGCGAATAGATGCGCACCCGTCCCGGTACCGTTGCGCTGCATCTGGATAACAGTGGCTCGGACCACTGCTCGCTGACGACGACCTCGACAGGGCTCGAATTGCCTTGCAGGACGACGCGAGTCGTGGTTTCGCCGTTCTCGACCTGCAGCGGAGACAGGGCGTCGATGCGGTCGTCCCCGGACGACCGGCGCGCAAAGTACTGTGCCGCCTGCACCACATGCGGCAACGACGTGCGACCGCGAAGGAACGCATTGTCCAAGCGCCCGTCGCAGTAGAGGTGCACCAGGTTCGGCGGGTCCGTGGAATCGACACGTCCATAACACAGCCCCTCGGGCAGCAGGAGCATCGTCGCCGCGAACCGATCGCCGCCCAGATGCGAGCATTCCCACGTCAACTCGGGGTACGCCGAAGCGATCGCCGCGACCGCGCCCCGCCCGCGAACGGCGCAACACTGATCGTGTCTGCCGTGCGCACAGACGGCGACCAGTGGGCCCGCGATCAACACTCCGTCGGAACCGTCCAGCGCCACGTTCAGATACTCGCGAGGGTCGCCGACCTCACCGTGATAGAGCGCTTCACCACCCATTTGCGAATGAGCCACGAACCATCGCCATCGCGGTGCGGCGGAACGGCGTCCGTGCCGGCGGATCGCCGCGATCCGCATGCCCGCCGACTCTGCGCGGCGAACGATCTCGCGCCCGAGTTGCGGGTCGATCACCGTGGGCGACTGCAGGAACGCCGAAGGGCCCCAGGGCCCGGCCAGTTCGAGCATCAGCCACGAAGAACCCGCTGACGCTGTCCCGTACAGCGGGTCGGCGCGTTTCGCCGACTGGTCGCTACACGGTGCCCGGCCTGCTGCGGGGGTCACCCGCCGACCGGTCCGAGGGACTGATCTTGGCTCACTGGCACTACGACACCCTCGCGCAGAAGTCGGCGGATTACCACTTCGCCATCGGCGGCGTTCAGGCCGGGCAGGGCGCCGGCATCCCCGACGATGCCACGGTGCAGTGCGGCTAACGCGTCCGCGCACATCTCGGGAAAGTCGATCGTGCGGTTGCCTAGGCGCAGCAGGACACGGTCTCCGTGGCGCTGGATCGTGGCGACGAGTCCGTGGCGCCACCGCACGGGGGTGTCGGCCGCGTGCTGGACCGCTTCCAGAGTGGCCAGCGGCCGGACGGCGACCGGCCGCGTCCGGTCGGCAAATCCGTGTGCCAGTCGGGTTGCCGCCTCCTCGCTGAGGACGGAACCACGTTCGCGGAATGCCTCGATCAGCTCCGCGACAAGCTTGGTCGCCGTCGCCGTCATCTCGCTGCGGTCGGCGGGATCGATGCCCATGGGCAGGGACCGGCGGAAGTCCGCGACACCCTCCAGTTGGTCGACGACGGCACGTACGACATCCATGCCGGTCAGCGCGGACACTCCGATGGTCAGGTGGATGGACAGCGCGTCCATCGCCTGAGCCGAGTGCACCCAGCCACGCGGCAGATACAGGGCGTCGCCGGGCCCAAGCACCGTGTCGATGACGGGCTCGTCCTTGACCCGCTCGGTGACTGCTTGTCGGTGTTCGGTCCACGGCTGCGAGACCAGCGGGTCGACGTGCACGGGCTCGTGCACCGTCCAGTGCTTTTGGCCGGCGGCCTGCAGAACGAACACGTCATGGACGTCGTAGTGCGGATCGAAGCCGCGACTGTTCGGCGGGGTGATGTAGGCGTTGGCCTGTGCGGGGTGACCCAGGTCGTCGACCATGCTCCGGACGAAGTCGATCAACGGCGGCCAGAGGCGGTGCAGTCCCTGCAGCACGATGGTTGCACCCCCGGCGAATTGGTCGAGCACCTTTGCCGAGTCCACCTGGTCGGGCATCTCCGCGCCAAACCCCGCAGGGCCGAGGTAGCACCCTCTGGGCAGGACGTCGCCTTCCTTGGCGACGCGGATGAACGGTGCGCGCACCCCGCGCTCGGCGAGCAGTTCGTCGGCCGTTCGGGCCGAGAGCAGATCGCTGAAGTCGCGGGGCAACGCACCGGACCGATTCAGTAGCGGCTGCCGCCCCCAATGTTCATTCGCGAAGGTCTGAGGGTCGATGGCAATGCAGCGGCTCAGCATCGGCTTCGGTCACGCGGTGCCGTCGGCGCCGCCGTCGTGACCCTCCGGGTTGGAGCCACCGTCGGCAGGGCCTTCGCCCGCGGTGCCGTCGGCGCCGCCGTCGTGACCCTCCGGGTTGGAGCCACCGTCGGCAGGGCCTTCGCCCGCGGTGCCGTCGGCCCCGCCGTCGTGACCCTCCGGGTTGGAGCCACCGTCGGCAAGGCCCTCGCCGCCACCGGTAGTCGTGATGTCGTCGTCATTGAGCGCCATGTAATTCTTCTCCTTCATCGAACCGCGTCGGGACGTGCAGGGATCCTGCTAATCGCGGTGAGGCGAGGATTCCCATCGATCGGTTTCACAAACCGAACCGGCTCAGCCGGGGAGAGTCTCACCGCCGATTGGTGCAAGGACTTCGCCACTGTAATTGGACGACATCCGACCGGAGGCGAAAACACGTAGGACGGTGCAATTTCGTCCGGCTGGGCAGACGCCCCATACGACCACCCACACGCCGGCGCGGCGGAATCACGACTCAGGTCTCAGGTTCAGCCGCGGCTGTCGAGGGTATGCGCTCGCGCATGACCGTGGATGGCGAAGTGATCGTGATCGGGAGTGGACCCGCGGGGGTAAGCGCCGCCGAATCGTATCGCCGGCACGGCGGGAAGCTGCCGGTGCGGATACTCACTGAGGATCCCGACTCACCGTACGCCCGACCACCCTTGAGCAAGGAATACCTGCGCGCCGAGACCGAAGACGTGGCATTGCAGTCCCCGCGGTGGTTTAGGGACCGCGGCATAGAAATGGTGCACGCAGCGGTGCTCGAACAAGTCGACGCGGCCGAGCGCCACGTGGTGGCGGGCGGCATGCGGTTTCCCTACGCCGCACTGGTGCTCGCGACTGGGGCCGGCCCGACGCCGCTCCCGGTTCCGGGCGGGGACAGGGCACTGCAACTGCGGACTCTGACCGACGCCACCCGGCTGCGCCGGGCCGCCGCGCAGGCCTCATCTGCGGTGGTCGTAGGCGCCGCTTCATCGGCTGTGAGGCCGCGACCTCTCTTGCCTCGAGAGGGCTCACCGTGACCCAGGCCGCACCCGAAACCGTCCCGCAGGAGTCACGCCTGGGCGCAGAGGCAGGGGAACGGCTGTTGGGCGCGCTGGATGCCATGGGCGTGCGTTACCTCGGAGGGGTGAATGTCGAGGCGATCGACGGCCGATCGGTCGTCCTCGACGACGGCGCCGTCATCGACACAGACCTGGTGTTGGCAGCTACCGGCGTCGCGCCAAACAGCGAGGTGGCGCAGACGGCGGGTCTGAGTATGGAGCAGTCCCGTGTCGTCGTGGGCCCCGACATGCGCAGCTCGGCGGAGGCGGTGTTCGCGGCCGGCGACGTCGCGTTGGCGTTCAATGTCACGGCGGATCGCCACCTGGCAGTGGAGCATTGGCAGGATGCGATAGACCAGGGGGCGCTGGCCGGCGCTGCGGCGGCCGGCCAGGATGTGAAATGGGAAGCCGTGCCGGGCTTTTGGAGCACTATCGGTGATACGACGGTCAAGTATCATGCCTGGGGCGATGGCTATGAGCGCAGTCGACTGATGTCCCGCGACGACGGCTTCACGGTCTGGTACGAAACCGAGGGCGCCGTGGTTGGCGTGCTGACCTGCAACGGCGACGCCGATTACGAACTCGGCGAGATGCTGATTGCAGCGGGCCGGCCGGCACCGGTTTAGCCACGGCCCGGGCCACCCGTCAGCGACCGATTCCAGAACAGATAATCGTCACACGCCACCGCATGGTCAAGACGCATTGCCGTCGGCGAGGGCAGTCGTGACGGCGCCGGTCGGTTGCCCACCGGTCCACTTGGGGGACCTTGGGCGCCAACGTCACACAAATCTCGTCCAGTGCCTCCGCCTCCACCAACTCGTCGGGCAGGGTTGGGCCGCCTTCGCACGGGATGCGCGGCCCGACTTGCGCGCCCCCGACCACACCGACCCGCGCAGGCGCGCTCACCCCTCGTGTCCCGGCTGCAGGTCACGGACGTCGCCGAAGGACACCCAATGCTCCAGCTCGTGCGGCGGGGCGCCGTCGACCGGCTCCAGAAGGTGTCCGGCGTGGTCGCCCAGCCCGAACCGATCGACGATCTTGCCGACGAACCAGGCGGCGGCATCATCGAGAATCGGCATGTGCGCCGGACCCCAATGCCAGGAACAGCGGTCGAATTTGTCGACGGTGTCCCCGGTCTGGGTGCCGAACAGCGCGACGATAGCGAGGTGCTCACGGTCGAACACGTGCACTGCCAGGAAGGAGGAGTCTGCGGCCACCCGGAATGTGAAGTTGCGCTTGGACAGACCCACCAGGAATCGCGGCGGATCGATGCTGGCCTGAGTGGCGAACCCCACCAGGCAACCGGCCGTGCGGTCGTCGGCGGCGGTCGTGACGACGAACATCGGATAGTCCAAGAGCGCCACCAGCTTTTCGAACGCATCCGCTCCCGACCCGGCCATCGACCCAGTGTCCCCTTCCCGCCGGTTTGGAATCGCAAATCTTCGCCTGTCCAGCAAGCCGCGCCGCAGCCCTTGCGGCGACCTGCCGGGCACCGCAAGTCCGGCCCGACTCGGTGGCGCCCGTGCAAGTGCAGCATCGCACCGACATCGACGACCTCGTCGAACGGCTGTGTTCGCTGGTCGTCCGGGGCGCCAAGAAAGAGGACACCGATGACTGAACTGTCAGCGACTTACAACGAATTGCCGGATGAACTAAGGGATTTCGAGCAGAAGCTGCGGTCCGCGCGGCCACCGCTACCCGAGCCCGACCTGCGCGACGGCTACCGGCTGG
>CAYLWH010000005.1:16418-36664 GCA_964387245.1 uncultured Mycobacterium sp. | reverse complement strand
TGGCCGAACGCCTCCGCCTACCGGGAGCGGTTCGTCGACGACCGGGTGCGGTAGCGGTCGTCGAAAGACCCGAACGGGCCTCATGGCGTGGCAAGGCGGGCAAGGGGGTAGGAATGACGTCATGGAGATGATGTCCCCGACCGATGCGATGTTCCTGATCGGCGAATCCCGTGAACATCCGATGCATGTCGGCGGCCTGCAACTGTTCGAGCCGCCGGCTGGCGCCCCCGAGGAGTTCGTCCGCGAACTCTACGAAGAAGTCGTCACCCAAACCGATTTCTCCCCCACTTTCAGCAGGCATCCGGCGAAACTGCTCGGCGGAATCTCGAACTTCGGCTGGACCAAAGACTGCGAGATCGACCTCGCCTACCACCTGCGGCGGTCGGCACTTCCGTCGCCGGGGCGGGTACGCGACCTGTTGGAACTGGTCTCCAGGCTGCACGGCACCCTGCTGGACAGGCACCGCCCGCTGTGGGAGGCGCACATCATCGAGGGTCTGAACGACGGCCGGTTCGCGGTCTATACCAAGATGCACCACTCGCTGATCGACGGCGTCTCGGCCCTCAAGCTCACGATGCGCTCGTTGTCCGAGGACCCCGACGACACCGAGATCCGGGTGCCGTGGACCCTGCCCGTCAAGACGCCGCGGTCCGACAAGCCCACCTCGTCGCTGTTGGGGACCGTCACCGGCGCGGTGGGCACGACGTTCAGCTCGGTCCTCGGTATCGCCCCCTCGACCGTGAAGATCGCGAATGCCGCGCTGTTCAAACAGCAACTCACGCTGCCCTTCGCCGCCCCTAGAACGATGTTCAACGTCAAGATCGGGGGAGCCCGTCGGTTCGCGGCGCAGTCCTGGCCGGTGGAGCGGTTCAAGCGGGTCAAGACGGCAGCGGGTGTGACCCTCAACGACGTGGTGCTGGCGATGTGCGCCGGTGCGTTGCGTGCCTATCTGCTGCAGGAGAACGCCCTACCCGACGCGCCGCTGGTCTCGATGGTGCCGGTGAGCCTGCGCTCGGATGCCGAGGCCAACGCCGGCGGGAACATGGTCGGCTCGATCCTGTGCAATCTGGCGACCGACGTCGAGGATCCCGCACGGCGCCTGGAGGCCATCAGTGCCTCGATGCGCGGTAACAAGGAATTGTTCGCGAGCCTGCCGCGGATGGAAGCGTTGGCGCTGTCCGCGTTGTCGGTCGCCCCGCTCGGGTTGGGTGCGGTCCCGGGCTTCGTCGCAACAGCGCCACCGCCCTTCAACGTGGTGATCTCCAATGTGCCCGGGCCGCGGAAGCCGATGTACTGGAAGGGCGCCCGGATGTCCGGCAACTACCCCGTCTCGATCGTGATGGACGGGCTCGCGCTGAACATCACGTTGGTCGGAAACGGCGACAACCTCGACTTCGGATTGATCGGGTGCCGGCGCAGCGTCCCGCATCTGCAGCGGTTGCTCAGCCACCTCGAGGACGCGTTGAAGGACCTCGAGCGCGCTGTCGGCGTCTGACTGGTGCCGAAACGCAGCGCCGGTCTGCTGCTGTACCGTCGCGGTGCCGACGGCGTCGAGGTGCTGATCGCACATCCTGGCGGACCGTTCTGGGCGCGTAAGGACGACGGCGCGTGGTCGATCCCCAAGGGCGAACACGGCGCCGACGAAGACCCATGGCAGGCCGCTCGGCGGGAATTCGCCGAGGAATTGGGCAGGCCGGCTCCCGACGGGCCGCGGTTCGCACTCGGCGAGATCCGGCAGTCCGGCGGCAAGGTCGTGACCGCGTTCGCCGTGCAGGCCGATTTCGACCCCGCTGACGCCCGCAGCAACACCGTCGAGTTGGAGTGGCCCCGGGGATCCGGGCGGGTCATCGAGTTTCCCGAGATCGACCGGGTGCAATGGGTTGACGACGCCGTCGCCCGAGTCAAGCTCCTGCGCTCGCAAGTGCCGTTCCTCGACCGGCTCCGCGGGTGTCTGGTGTGAGTCGTCACCACCGGGACGGTTCGCCGTATCGAATCCGCTCCACCTCCGACCGCGCGAACGCCACCCGGTCGGTTTCGGCGCCGCGTGCGCCGGCCAGCTCGGCCGCCAAGTCACGGGCGGCGTTGAGCACGTAGCCGCCGTGGCGACGTCCGGCCCGACTCGGAATGGACTTACGGAACCGCTTGCGGGCCTTACGGTTACCGGCGATCGCGTCGAGTTCGGCGGCATTGATCACGCCGCGGGCCACCTCCGGCGCCATCACCACGCGCATGAGTTCGCGTTCTCGCCCCACCGTCAACGAGAACACCCGGGCGACGATCGCCAGCGCCACCGTGGTGACGCCGAGAAGCAGGGCCAGCTGCGTCGTCGGATCGGTGCCGGCGAACACCTTTAGCGAGTTCCACACCCCGTGCAGCACAACGGGAATGGCGATCAACAGCAGGCCGCGACCCGGGCGTCGCGGCTCGCCCGGACGACCCAGCAGGTACACCAGGCCGGCGCAGAAGATCGCGCTGTACAGGATGTGGGCGGCCACGCCGGTGAACATCCGAAACCACACGGTGACGAGCGAAAGCTGGATCTGGTCCGCCCCGAACCTCGACCCCGCGGCCGTCGTCGCATAGCTGACGTCTTCCAGGATCTGGAATCCCAGGCCGATGAACGCACCCAAGATGAAGCCGTCGAAAGCGGTGCGAATCACCCTGGGGGCCAACGTGATCAGCAGCAGCAGACCGGCGCCCTTGGCCAGCTCCTCGGTGAACGGAGCGGTCAGCCCGGCGCCCCAGTTCAGCGCCCAGGTCTGGCCGAACAGCTTGGCGTAGAGGCTGCGGGCCGCGTCGTTGGCGGTCGCGGCCATCGCCCAGGTGGCCGCGAAGCCGCCCCACACGAACGCCGCCACCATCAACTTCGCCGGCAGCTTGGCGTACCGGTCGATGCGCTGGGTGAACCACCAGAACAATGCGCTGTAGGGGATCAGCAGTGTCACCGCCAGCGTGATGGCCTGCCCGAAAGCCGGGTACTGGCTGGCGATCACCTCCGCGAACAGGAAGACGCCGAGCGTCACCAGCAGCAGGTAACCCCAGAACGCCAGATTGCGCGGTTGGTAGAAGACGAACCGACGACCCCACCCCGACGCGTCGATTGCCGCGTCGCGGGCAGCGTCGAGGTCGGCCAGCGGGGCGGTCATTACTTCGCCTCCCCGTCGCGCCGGATGCTCGTTATCATCCGGCGCACCGCTTCGCCCGGTGAGTCCGCGCTGTCGGTGGGCTCGACGGCGACGGCCTGCACGCCGTAGTCCTCGAACACGAACGCCACCAGCACCCCCCGCGACCGGGGTCCGGCGATCTCGGTGACCACACCCGACTGCCCGGCAGCGGTGGTGACCGTCGAACGGTCCCCGCTGACGCGGATGCCCCGGTCCCCGCTGAGCGCATTGGTTGTGCTCGCGATCTGGTCGAGCAGCGCGTTCGCATCGCCGCGAAACGGGGCCGACCGCACCGTGAAGGTGGTGGCACCGTCGACGACGGTGGCCTTCGGTGGATAGTTCCCGCCGGCCGGCGCAGACCCGAGTCGCACCCCGGAAGTGACTCCCCAGCCCGGTTCCGGAACGAACGTCACACCGCCGTCGACGGCGAGCACATCGCCCGCCACCACCTTGTCGTCGTAGGAGACCGCGACGTCGACGATGGGCAGCACCACTGTCATGACGAAAGCGAGCGCGAACACCAGTACCGTCGGTGCGACGGTACGGCGGTCCAGGCCCAGCCACCGCCGGTCGGCGGGCACGAACGTCTCGTCGGGTTCAAAGCCAAGGCCGATGGCGGTCATCTGCTGAAGCCTTCCCGATACGCCAACGGCGGTGTCCCGCAGGACACCGCCGTCGTTGTGCTGCGCCACCCGGTTAGGGGCAGGTCACCGCGATCTCGAACGGCTTCTTCATGGGCTGCATCGGGTTGGCCATGTCGACCCCCGTTGCGATGCCCTTGATGGTGTAGGTGCTGCCGTCCTTGTCGGCGGTCGCCTCTCCGTCGGGCGCCCCTTCGGTGTAGCCCAGCGCGACGCCGTTGACGTTGCCCAGGCCGACCGAACTCACCGTCGGCGAATCTCCTTCGCTGACCGTGGCGCCGATACCCTGCGTGGCGTTGCCGATGGCGATGGCGATGTTGCCGCCGGCCGACGTGCAGACGACGGTGCCCTCGACGTTCTGGTCCTGGCCGTCGATGCTGACCCGGGCGGTGCCGACCGCAGGGTTGTCCTTGATGGCATCGGTAGCCGAAGTGACGGCGCTCGTCGCCTCGGTCATCGCGCTCTTGGCGGTGTCGGTCGCCGCCTCGACGTTTTCCTCGACGGACTTGTCACTCGAACAGCCGACCAGTCCACTTACGACAATCGCCGCCCCACCAATGGCGACCGTTAGTGCTCGCTTCACCCGTGTCTCCTCCTGTCCTGCCCGTCGACGTCGACGGGCCTTAGCCAGCAGTATGGTTTGACGCGGCCGTCACCGGCGCCGAATAATGAAAATCTCAGAACTCCGTGGCTCGGCAATCCGCCTGGTAGGACACGGAATCAGCTGGTCAGCAGGCTGCCTTGATGGTGAAGGTACCGGTCGACCGGAAGCTGGGCCGCTCGGTGTCGAAGCCCTCCGCGGTGCCGGTGATCGTATAGGTGGAGCCGGTCAGGGCCACTTGGGCATCGCCGCCGAGCCCCTCGTTGAAGCTGCCGGTGAACCCGGCCAGATCGTGGATGGCGACGGATTTCGCCGCCAGTTCCCCAACGCTCGACACCAGCGCGGTACTGCCCTGCTCGGCATTGCCGATGCTGATGGTCAGCAAGCTGCCCGCCGGATCACACCTCACGGAGTGGAACAGGCCCAGGTCATTGTCGTTCACTGTGACCTGCGCGGTCCCCGGCACCAGCGTGCCCGCTGGCAACGGCTCGGGTTCTGGGGCCGACGAGCACCCCGCCAGCGTGGCGGCCGCGGCCAGTGTCAAGACGACATGGTGCCCTGCCCTGTTCACGGGATGAATGTAGCGCCCCGGTCAGGGGCAGGTGGCCGCAATCTCGAACGGCAGATCGACTGGCGTGGCGGGATCGGCCGCCTCGGCGCCGGTGCCGGTACCGGTCACGGTGTAGCTGTTGCCGTCGCGGGTGGCCCGCGCGGCCGTCCCCATCACGCCCTCGACGTAGGCCATGGACGGACCGTCGGCGCCGAGTTCGCCGATGTTGACGGACTTGACCGCGTGGTCGGCCCCTTCGGTGAGGACGATCGTCGTCTTCGGAGTGGACCCGATGGTGATGGTGGTGACGCCCCCCTCGGTCTGACAGCTGACACCCGTCACCGCACCGAGCTCGGCGTTTTCGAGGGTTACCCGCCCCGTACCGGGTTCTGCTGCGGTCGGAGCCCCGTCGGCGCTCGGGGCCGCACTCTGGGTCGTCGCGGTCATCGGCGCACTGGTCGTCGCCGGCCCGTGGCTTTCTGTCGACGTCGAGCAGCCGGTGAGGACTGCGAACAGCGTCACGGACGTCATGCTGAGAACCAGTGCGGGTTTCATGAGCATGAGTATGGCGGTGTGCACGCGCAGACCGACCTCAGGACCGCCAGTAGACTCGCGGCGAATGGATGCCGCAGACTTCCCCGCGCAGATCGCCGCCGGACCGGCCGGTGCGCACATCGGTGCGTTCTTCGATCTGGACGGCACCCTGGTCGAGGGCTTCACCGCCGCCGTTCACCTGGGCCACCGAATCCGGCATCGGCAGGCGCATATCGGCGAACTGACCGGAACCATCGAGGCCGCCCTGCGTTACCGGTTCGGCCGGATGCGCTTCGAGCACCTCCTGCAGCGCGCGGGTGGATACCTGCGCGGCGAATCGCTGGCCGAACTCGAGGAGGTGGGCGAGTTTCTGTTCGGGCGCCACATCGAGCGACGCGTGTATGGCGACATGCGCCGGATCGTCGGCGCCCACCGTGAGGCCGGGCACACCTTGGTCCTGAGCTCGTCGGCGATGATGATGCACGCCGCGCCGATCGCCCGGGCGCTGGGCATTCCGCACGTCATCTGCAACCGCTTCGAGATCGACGATCGAGGTCGGCTCACGGGGTCGATCATCGTGCCCATCATCTGGGACCGCCGCAAGGCCGAGGCCGTCACCACCTTCTGCGAGGCGAACGATGTTGACCTGCAACACAGTTACTTCTACGCCGACGGCCAGGAGGATCTGTCGCTGATGCGGATGGTCGGCCATCCCCGGCCGGTGAATCCGCGTGCGGGGCTGGCTGCTGCCGCCGCCGAGCACGGCTGGCCGGTGCTGCGGGTCAGTGCGCCACAGCGCCGGCGGTTCGGCGTCAGGTTGAATACCTGACGTGGGTGATTTCTTCACGGTTGCGGACCGACTGCCCGGCACCCGGGGCCGCACCGGTGTGATCCACACCCCGCACGGTGACATCCACACCCCGGCCTTCATCGCCGTCGGCACCAAGGCAACCGTCAAGGCGGTACTGCCGGAAACCATGAAATCGCTTGGTGCGCAAGCGGTGTTGGCCAACGCCTACCATCTCTACCTGCAGCCGGGCCCGGATGTCGTCGACGAAGCGGGTGGCTTGGGTGCGTTCATGAACTGGCCGGGGCCGACGTTCACCGACAGCGGCGGCTTTCAGGTGCTGTCCCTGGGCGCGGGCTTCCGCAAGGTGCTGGCGATGGACGCCGAGCGGGTGCAGGCCGACGACGTCATCGCCGAGGGCAAGCAGCGGCTGGCCCGTGTCGACGACGACGGCGTGACGTTCACGTCGCACCTGGACGGCTCGACCCACCGGTTCACCCCGGAGGTATCCATGGGCATCCAGCACCAACTCGGCGCGGACGTCATCTTCGCGTTCGACGAATTGACCACTCTGGTCAACACCCGCGGTTACCAGGAGCAGTCGGTACGCCGAACCCACGACTGGGCGGTACGCTGCCTGGCCGAACACCGGCGGCTGACGGCCGAGCGGTCCGACAGGCCTTATCAATCGCTGTTCGGGGTGGTGCAGGGCGCGCAGTACGAAGACCTCCGGCGGGCGGCGACCAAGGGGCTGGTCGCGCTGGCAGACGAGGACAACGGCTGCTCGGGCTTTGACGGCTACGGGATCGGCGGAGCGCTGGAGAAGCAGAACCTGGCCACCATCGTCGGTTGGGTGACCGACGAGCTCCCTGAGGACAAGCCGCGGCACCTACTCGGCATCAGCGAACCCGACGATCTGTTCGCGGCCGTCGCCGCCGGCGCCGACACCTTCGACTGCGTCTCGCCGTCTCGGGTCGCGCGCAACGCCGCGGTCTACTCGGCCACCGGCCGGTACAACATAACCGGCGCACGGTACAAGCGGGACTTCACGCCGATCGATGCCGAATGCGACTGTTACACCTGCACGCACTACACCCGCGCCTACCTCCACCATCTGTTCAAGGCCAAGGAGATGTTGGCCTCGACGCTGTGCACCATCCACAACGAGCGTTTCGTCATCGCTCTGATCGACCGGATCCGGGCGGCCATCACCGCCGGCGACTTCGAAGCCCTGCGTGAGCACGTCCTGGGCCGCTACTACCGCTCCTGAAAGCGCCCCTGAAAGCCCTCGCCCTGATGGCGCCGAAACCAACGCTCGTGGGAAAGTGCGAGCGACATCCGCCACTTCGTCGATCTGCGCGCTTGGGCGGGCGCACTGACCTGCGGTGTTCCTTGACGCGGGCACAATGAACCGATGACTGGCGCTTCCGGCCTTGCCGAACCGAAGCAGCTGCTGGTACGGCTCTTGGACCCCGCCAACCGCGCCGACCCGTATCCGCTGTACGACCGGATCCGTGCGCACGGGCCGCTGCACCTGCCGGCCGGGCACCTGGTGGTGTTCTCTGATTTCGCCCGCTGCGACGAGGTCCTCAGGCATCCCGCCGCTGCGAGCGACCGGCTCAAGTCCACCGCCGCCCAGCAAGGGGCGGCAGCCGGTGCGGTGGCGCGCCCGTTCGGCGTGCCGGGCTTTCTTTTCCTCGACCCGCCCGACCACACCCGGTTGCGCAAGCTGGCGCAGAAGGCGTTCGCGCCCAAGGTGGTCAAGGCAATGGAACCCGAGATCGTCGCACTCGTGGCCGGCCTGTTGGCCGACATCGAACCCGGCGACTCCTTCGACGCAGTCGCCGAGGTGGCCTACCCGCTGCCCGTCGCGGTGATCTGCCGGTTACTCGGGGTTCCCATCGCCGACGAGCCACAGTTCAGCCGGGCCTCCGCGCTGCTGGCAAAGGGACTCGACCCGTTTGTCGCCTTCACCGGGGAACTGCCGGGCGACTCCGACGCGCGGATGGAGGCGGGGCTGTGGCTGCGCGGCTACCTACGTGAGCTGATCCGGGAGCGGCGCGCGACGCCGCGCGCGGACCTGATCTCGGCGCTGATCGCGGCCGAGGAGGACGGCGATCAACTCACCGAGGAGGAGATCGTCGCGACCTGCAACCTGCTGTTGATCGCCGGACACGAGACGACGGTGAATCTGATTGCCAACGCCATCCTGGCGATGCTGCGCCAGCCGGCGCGGTGGGCGGCCCTCAGCGCAGATCCGGGCCGTGCGCCGGCCATCGTCGAGGAGACCCTGCGCTACGACCCGCCGGTGCAACTCGTCACACGGGTGGCCGCCGAGGACATGGCCGTCGGGGATGTCCACGTCGACAAGGGCGACACCGTTATGCTGCTTCTGGCTGCGGCACAACGTGATTCGTCGGTATACGATCGGCCCGACGAGTTCGACCCGGATCGTGGCGCGATCCGCCATCTGGCGTTCGGTCTGGGTCCGCACTTCTGTCTGGGCGCGCCGCTGGCCCGCTTGGAGGCCACCATCGCACTGTCCGCATCGGCCGCGCGTTTCCCGCGGGCCCAACTGGCCGACGAGCCGGTTTACAAGCCCAACGTCACCTTGCGGGGCATGTCGTCGCTGCCGGTGGCCGTCTGACGGTCGATCAGCTGTTCATCAAGCGTGTGCTGTAGATCCACGGGTGGCGGGGCAGGTTCGCCGGATCGAACTCCGTCAGCATCGAATCGACGGTGCCTGACCGGTAGCCCAGCGAGTCGGCGATCTGCCGCAGCGCCGCTGCCACGCCGATCTCGGCGAGTGTGACGGCGCCGTCGCGTTTGGCCAGTCGTTTGCCCTCGGCGTTGAGCACCAACGGGACATGGGCGTATGTCGACGGCGGGTAACCCAGCAGTTGGCCCAGGTAGGCCTGACGTGGCGACGACGAGAGCAGATCGTCGCCGCGCACCACCTGATCGACACCCTGTGCGGCGTCGTCCACGACAACGGCCAGGTTGTAGGCCGCCACCCCGTCGCCACGGCGCAGCACGAAATCGTCGACGACCCCGGTGTAGCTGCCGTGCAGCAGGTCGGTGACGCTGAATTCGGAAACCTCGGAGCGCAGTCGCAACGCCGCCGGTCGCCCGCCCGCGCGGCGTTCGGCGCGTTGCTCGTCGGTCAGCTGGCGGCAGGTGCCTGGGTACGCCCCTTCAGGAGCGTGTGGCGCACGCGGGGATTGCAGGATGTCCCTTCTGCTGCAATAGCATTCGTACACCAGACCGCGTCCGGCGAGGTCGCTGACAACCGCGTCGTAGCGGGTGGTGTGCGTCGTCTGGAACTCGGGTTCAGCGTCCCACGTCAAACCCAACGCGGCGAGGTCCGCGATCTGCCGGGCGGCGATCTCGTCGAAGGTGCGGTCGTCGAGGTCCTCGATCCGCAACAGGAAGCGCCGCCCGGTGGAGTGGGCGAACAGCCAGGCCAGCACCGCGGTACGCAGACTGCCGATGTGCAGGTCGGCGGATGGGCTGGGAGCGAACCGGCCCGCGCCGGTCGGGGCGGTCACGACGGAAATGTAGCAATCGCCGAAGTCCGCAAGCCCCCCGATTGTGCGCCCTCATACGCAAGATGGCGGAAAAGCGTATGCAGCCGCACAATCGGCGCGCCGACTCGGTGCTCTCGCCGTAAGGCCTCGCTTCGTTCAACACCACCAGTCCTGAGAGGGGTCGTGCTCGAGACGGCGGCTCAGCGCAACATGGCCCAGGCGACCGTCGTCAGCGCGTCTTCGAGACGCGGTAGGGCGGCTTCCGCGCCGGCGCGAACCTCGCGGCCGACCAGTTCCGTGATCCCCCCCACGAGTGCGATGTAGTGCTCCGGTGCGCGTGACCGTCCAGCTCCGTATCGACAGTCGATCGTCTGCATCAGCGTGGCGAACCAGTCGAGGTATCTGTCTCGCGTTTCGATGCCCTCCGGCCCGGCGGCGGGCAGTTCCAGTACCCACGCTCGGGTGTGGCTCGGCTCCCGGGCGCAGGTTTCCAGATAGGCCCTACTGATCGCCCGCAGCACCGACTCCAGTGAGTCGTCGCCGATCGCGTCCATTGCTTCTTCGATACGCCCTGCGACCAATTCCCGGCCCGCCTCGATCGCGGCTAGAAAGCAGTCGAGCTTTCCGTCGAACTCCCGGTACATGACGCTGCGGGAGACCCGCGCCCGTTGGACGATATCGGTGATCGTGGTCGCCTGATAGCCCTTGTCAGCGACAGCGGAGATGACGGCCCGCAACAATCGCGCACGCTGTCGGTTGGTCGCTTCTAGCGGATCGAGGCTGGTACGTCCTCGGGGGAGGCCGGGGGCGGACTTGGGGAAGGAACCCGACAGGGTGCTCACCCTCGGCACCCTACGCGCCTCGGTTGAGTCACTCCTATCAAAAGTACGCTATAGTACTATAGGTCTGAAAACCCTAAATGTGTCCAAAGGAGATGCGGTGACGACCATTACGCCGTCGACGCGGTCGGTGACCACGCTCGATGATCTGCCCCGCCCGAAGAACTCCCTCGCGGCATGGGCGAAGCTGTTCTTTGCGCCCGAGACCGCCCGACAACACCTCGCGACGCTCGGAGAGCGGTTCGTGTTGGACGTTCCACTCCTGCCGACGATGTTCTGGACCTCGTCACCGGACGACGTTCGGGCCGTCTTCCAGGACAAGACCCGGGCGCTGTCATTGGGTACCGGCCTACGGCGATTGGCGCCGCACGAGCTCGTCTTCGGCGAGCGGATCATGACCTGGTGGGCGAGCGACGACCACACGGTGGTGCGTCGCAAGGTCGCGCCCGCATTCATGGGTAAGGCACTGCTGCGCGCTTTCGGTGAGTCGACTCCTCAGCTGATGCCCGGGCCCAGCCCGGGAACGATGTCGCTGAGGCTGAAGGTGACCGGGTGTTCGAGTTGGGCGTAGGTGCATGAGAGAGGGTCGCGGTCGGGGCGCCAGCGGTTGAACTGCGCGGTGTGGCGGAACCGCTCACCTTCCATGTGGTCGTAACGGACCTCTACCACCCGCTCGGGTCGCAGCGGCACGAACGATAGGTCCTTGCCGGCGTTCCAGCGGGAGGTTTCGTTTCTGCGCGGTGTGCGTTCGCCGGCTTCGTGGGCGGCCCAGTTCCACGGGTGGCCGTCGAAGCTCGTGACGATCGGCTGCAACTCGGCGAAGAGTTGCCGCCGCACTGCCATCGGGAAGGCGCCGATGACGCCGACCGAGGCGAGTGTGCCGTCGTCCTTGTAGAGCCCGAGCAGCAGCGAGCCGATCGCGTCGCCGCCGGACTTGTGTACGCGGTAGCCGGCGACCACGCAGTCGGCGGTCCGCTCGTGCTTGATCTTGAACATGACGCGTTTGTCCGGCTGGTACGTGATGGTCAGCGGCTTGGCGATCACACCGTCGAGGCCGGCTCCCTCGAACTCGGAGAACCACCGTTGCGCGGTCGCCTGATCGGTTGTGGCCGGTGTGACGTGGAACGAAGGACCTGGGTCGGTCAACGCGTCGACGAGAGCGGCGCGGCGCTCGCTGAACGGTCGCCGCGTGTAGTCGTCGTCGCCGAGGGCGAGCAAGTCGAACGCGATGAAGGACGCCGGGGTCTGTTCGGCGAGCATCCGCACGCGCGAATCGGCCGGGTGGATGCGCTGTTGCAGCGCCTCGAAGTTCAGTCCATGGTCGGTGGCGACGACGATTTCGCCGTCAATCACACAACGTTCGGGCAGTTCCGCTATGGCCGCTACGACCAGTTCGGGGAAGTACCGGGTCATCGGCCGCTCGTTTCGGCTACCCAGTTCTACCTCGTCGCCGTCGCGGAAGCATATTGACCTGAAGCCGTCCCACTTCGGCTCGTAGGACGCGCCGGGCGGGATTGCCGGGACCGATTTGGCCAGCATCGGCGATACCGGCGGCATGACGGGCAGCTTCATCGTTTCATTGTGGCTTCTGGACGGCGAACGATTCGTGTCCTGCGCAAGTCGGTGCTCTGGGTTCTGCCGGGTTGTGACGTGCATGCGGCACGGCCGGCCACCCGCCACGTCTGTGCAAAGGCTGCGGGTTCGGCGTTTCTCGACCCGCTCGGCCCGATCCCACCGAATCGGCCGGTCATGCAGAAACCCGAACCACCGAAGCAGGTCGAACGCGTAACTTTCGAAGGGTGAGCCGACCGCAATCCGACGCCGCGAGTTCCAGCAGGTACGTCCCCGACCGCGACCCGCGCAGCCACGACGTAATGGCGGCACGGTAATGGCCCAGAAGAGCTCCGCGGCAACCGAAATCGACGTCGACGGGGTGATGGTCCGGGTGACCAACCCGGACAAGCCGTTCTACCCTAAACTCGGCGCCGACGGCACCAAGGGCAAGTTGATCGACTACTACCGCGCGGTGGCCGACGGCCCGCTGCTGACCGCACTTCGGGACCGGCCGACGCATCTGCAGCGCTTCCCCGACGGCATCGACGGCGAGGAGATCTATCAGAAGCGAGTGCCGCAGAAGCATCCCGACTATCTGCAGACCTGCACGGTCACGTTCCCGTCGGGCCGCACCGCCGACGCACTGAAGATCACCCACCCGTCGGCGATCGTGTGGGCCGCGCAGATGGGCACCGTGACGCTGCACCCGTGGCCGGTGCGCTGCCCGGACACCGAGCATCCCGACGAGTTGCGCATCGACCTGGATCCTCAGCCCGGCACCGGGTTTCAGGAAGCCCGCCGCGTCGCCGTCGAGGTGCTCAAGCCGGTCCTGGACGAGCTCGGTCTGGTCGGCTACCCGAAGACCTCCGGCGGCCGCGGCGTTCATGTATACCTGCGGATTGCCACCGACTGGGACTTCATCGCCGTCCGGCGCGCGGGCATTGCGCTGGCCCGCGAACTGGAAAGGCGGGCGCCGGATCTGGTGACGACGTCGTGGTGGAAGGAGGAGCGCGGCCAGCGAATCTTCGTCGACTTCAACCAGAACGCCCGGGACCGCACCATGGCCTCCCCGTACTCGGCGCGGCGCACCCCGATCGCGACGGTGTCGATGCCGCTGGCCTGGGACGAACTTTCCGAAGCGAACCCCGACGACTACACCATCCGCACCGTGCCGGATCTCGTTGCCGCCCGGGAGGATCCGTGGGCCGACATCGACACCGTCGAGCAGTCCTTGCTGCCGCTGCTGGACATGGTGACAGCCGACGAGGAGCGGGGACTCGGAGACATGCCGTATCCACCGAGTTATCCGAAGATGCCGGGCGAACCGCCACGCGTGCAACCCAGCAAGAAAGTGGCCGCCAACTGGGACGATGAGGGGAATCCGGTCTAGCCCGGCCACGGCGCTGGTCGACGACCGGCAGCGGCGTATGTGCCTCTCACACGGAGGACGGGCCGCCCAGTGATGCACACACGTCATCGTGGCGAACCTCGCCGGTTCGGCAGAGCTTCGAGGCACGCGCTGCGACGGCACCCCACCAAGTCCGCCGGAAACGAGCTGACCGACCACGACACGACAATCCCGCCTGAGTTCGGCACTTGCTACGGCGTGCCAGTTGGCGGGCTAAGATCGTGGCTGTAATCGACGTAGCGGGGGAGCCATGGCCGGACTGCGGGAACGCAAGAAGAATCGCACGAGGGCGATGCTGATCGACGCCGCGATCGAGCTGTCCCAGCGGCAAGGGTTCGACCGGACCACTGTCGACCAGATCGCGGCCCTCGCGGACGTGTCGCCGCGCACGTTTAGCCGCTACTTCACCACCAAGGAGGCGGTGATCCTCGCCCTGGCCGACGAGATCACCGAAGCAATGGCGGCGCAGGTGCTCCGCCAGCCGCCGGGCCTGAGCGAACTGGACGCGCTGCGGGCCGGGTATATCGAGATGATCAAGGAAACGAAGTCCGCACCACCGGACGGACTCACAACTGAGCGGATGATGACGACGGCACAGATCGTGCATTCGTCGACCGACTTGCTCACCTCAAGCGCGAACCGGCGGCAGGCCATGACTGGGGCCCTGGCCGCGCGGATGGGGGTTGGTGTCGATGACCGCAGGGTGGACCTGGCGATCGCGGTGTGGTCGGCGATCGCGCTCGTCGCGGTCGCGGATTTCGGCCCCGACACCGACTGGCAGGCGATAACCATCGACATGATCGTCGCTCGCATCGATGAAACGTTCGCGCAGTTCGGCGGGCTCATCGCGCGGGTTGGGCAGCCCGTCGCCCCACTGCACCAGGAGACGGGGAACAGCAGTTCCGATGCTGGCTTTGGCAACAATTCGTAAGGCCAAACCCCGTTTCCCCGCGACCGTCATGAGGCGACCGGCGCTGCGGCCAAGAGGCGCGCGTTGGCTCTTCTATCGCCAGGGGCGACGCACATAGAATCTTGTGCACGAAGAATCTGCATTGGAGGCGCAAAATGCCATCCGCTCACAAATTTCTTCAGGTCGCGCTCGCCGTCTTCGGCGTGGTGATGCTCCTTCTCTACCCGCTGGCGCTGGTCTGGCCGTCGGGGTGGGCATGGCATTCCGGCGCACCTCATGAGTCCGTGTACTTCATGATGATCGTGGGCGTGTACGCGACACTGGGCGTCTTCCTGCTCAACGCGGCGCGAAACCCGCGGGCGCATCTGAGCTTGATCTGGTTCACCGTGTGTTCCAGCGTCGTACACGCCGCAATCATGGCGGTGCAGTCCTTCGGCAGCGGACACCACCTGGGCCACCTGGCGGGAGATGTCCCCGCACTGCTCTTGGTCGCCATCGTCCTGTCGGCGCTCATGGTGTCGTCTGGTTTGAAGCAATCTGCCTCAGCGGGAGGTACGGCCACCGAAGCGAGTACGTCCGTAGGTCGACGGGACTAGCATTCAGGCCGCCTGGGGATTCCACAGGCCGTGGTGAGGTGTGGGTCATCGCCGTCGAGTTCGACGTACCCGTCGTCGTGGAGCGTGACGACAGCTTCCCAGCCGGGACAGTCGACTCCGCCTCTGGGGACTTCGGTCCCTATCGCCCGGGGCGTACGAGTTGTCGTATGGAGACGGTGAAGGTTTGCGGGCGGAAACTGCAAATCGACACCTGCCGGCGGGTGCGCGCGTTTGACCGCAACGATCGTAACGGAGCCAACATGATCGACTACAACCTCGATACCGAGCTTTCCATCCTGCACGTGCAACCGAAATCTGCGATCGAGAAGGACGACTTCGTGAAAATCGCGAAGACGGTAGACCCGCACATCGAGGCGACCGATGGTCTTGCCGGCCTGATCATCGACGCTCCGGGGTTCCCGGGATGGGAAAGTCTTGGGGCAATGGTCAACCACTTTCGTTTCGTTCGAGACCACCAGAAGCGGATAAAGAGGATCGGCGTCGTAACGGACTCCCACCTGGGAGACGTCGCAGAGCATTTGGCGTCACACTTTGTGTCAGCGGAGATCAAGCATTTTCCCGCCGGGCAGACCGAGGCGGCAAGACAATGGATCACGAACGGCTCATGATGCGTCCGCCCGCAGTACGTGACACCCCCGCACCGAGCCCGTAACCTTGCCGCCGGATGGGCCGTGGACGGGGGAGACAATTGGGCGTCCGCAAAGTACTCGCGGCAATCAGCATCGTGGCGATGGTCGTCACCGGCGTCAGCGTGGCGATCTTCCTGTTCACGCACCGGAACACCATGAGCGCGACGCCGTCATCGGGCCGCGCCTCGCTGACCCCGCCGCCGCCCAAGGTGCCGACCCCGCAGGAGTTCAAGGTCGGCGTGGAGGTGACCGGCCAGCAGTGCGGCGACGCCGGAATCTGCACCTACACCTACTCGATCCAACCCAGCTATGTCGGCTTCCACCCGTTGCCCGAGCAGGACTTCACCGTCTTCTACCAGGTCGTCGGCGGCGCCGCCCCCCAGCCCGGTACGTTCACGGTGAGCGGCGGTCAGGCCCGGGTGCTCAAGGACGTCACCCTCGAAGGTCCGCCGGATGCGCAACTTCAGGCCACCGTGACGAAGATCAGCCCGGTCGCCGGACCGAAGCCGGTGCCATCGCCGAATGTGGCACCCGAGCTCAGTCCGCAGCCGATCAACTCACCGGACCGGCAGCCAGCGGCACCTTAGCGTTGCGCGGATTTCCCATGCGGTCGATCCAGTCCAGGTCTATGACGTTGCCCGGGAAACGCTGGTCCAGGAGCCCGGTCAGCGTGTTGGCGGAGTCGACCGGGATGCCGTCGATGCGCGTGATGATGTCGCCGGGTTGTAGACCAGCCAGTTCAGCGGGACCGCCGCGCAGGGTTGAGCGCACCGGCAGCCCGTCCGGCCTCGGCTTACCGCCGGCGCTGATGCCGATCCCGAGCATTGCCGACGGTCCGATGTGCACATTCGGGGTCGACACCCCGCTGCGGATCTGATTGACAATGCCCAGCGCCCTGTTGATCGGGATGGCAAAGCCCTCACCGGCCGGGGTGGACTGGCCGTCCACCTTGAAGTTGAGGGTCGCCGCGGCGTTCATGCCGACCACCTGGCCGGAGCTGTTCACCAGAGCGCCGCCGGAGTCGCCTGAGCGCAGGTTGGTCGACGATTCGATCATCCCGCCCATGTTGTTGGCGGTGCCGGTCAACTCGTCCTCGGCGGAGATCGATCGGCTCAGGTTGGTGACGGCTCCGGATTCATGTGTCAGCGGTTTCCCGGTGCCGTTGGCGTTGCCGATCGTCAGCACCGTGTCACCGAGAGCCAGCGAGTCCGAATCGCCGAGCGGCGCGACCGGCAGGCCGAACGCACCGCGCAGTTGCAGAAGGGCGACGTCGCTTTGGCGGTCGTAGCCGATCACGTCGGCGTCGTAGGTAGTTCCATTGGCCATGCTGAGCGCCTGGATGGTGTTCGCACCGGCAATGACGTGGCGATTGGTGAGCACCTGCCCGTCCGGCGTGAGCACGATCCCGGTGCCGTTGCTCACCAAACCCTGGAAGTCGACCAGCGCGGTGATCTGCACCATCCCCGCCTCGACCTGAGCGACGACAGCCGGGTCCATCGGCTCGGCCTGCGCGGTGGCCGGCCCGGACAGCGGTGTGAGCAGGGCTACCAGGACGGCGCACAATACGCACAGCGTCACCCGCAACCGCGCCACGCGGCACCGGGGTCTTTCTACGACCATGACTAGCCTCTCGGCGAAATGGGCTGCTTCGTTACCGTCCATCTTGCCTGGCACGGCCGACCTATTGGAGCGGGACCACCCCGCGGGGCAGGATCAGCGGCAGGTCGTTGTAGGTGACGACCCCCGGCGGTGCGGCCACGACGGCCGGTATCGCGTTGAGCGGGGGAGTCGCGACCATGATGTGGCCCGGCTCCATGAACTCCTCGAGCGTGCTGGCCCGGAAGTCCGGCGGCGGCAGGGAAGCCCACCTTCATCGTCACCGTCGGGCGTCCGGCGGCTTCGATCACCCAACCGTCCTGGTCGATCTGCCAGTCCGGCTCCAGCGTCTGCCCCTTCCGCCAGCGCACGTTGATCTCGCCAATGGTGCGGACTCCGCCCGCTCCGTCTTTCTTGAGCCCTTTCCAGCTGGCGTAGACGCCGGCCACGCAGCCCGCCGGGATCGTCCACGATCCCAGGTCGAGATTCTCGGTGGTCTGTGCGTACTCGGCGTCGCAGCGGACCTCGTCGAGCTCGACTCCCAGCGCATCGAAGACCATCGGACGGCTTCGCCGAACACTCCGGTGCCGTGCGCGGTCATCGACGGCAGTTCGGGATCGCCGATCGGCCGGCCGAAGCCGACCGGCTTCTTGGTGGGCGGGGAGTCGTAGAACGTGGTGTCGGCGGCCTCGTTCACGGTGATCGTGTCGACCCGATCGCAGATGCCTGCCGCCACTACCGACAACTGGTTGATGTAGCCGGGGCTGGTCCCGGAGCCGAACATGCTGGACTCGCCCCGCCGGCAAGCGTCGGCGTTGCCGGCGAGTTCACCGACGTCGCGGCCGACCTTGTCCGGCGACCAGCCGTAGCAGCCGACGAGTTCGAGGGTGGGTTGGCGGTGATGGCCGCTACCGAGCTTTTGCCGACGTTGCCCGTTGTCCACTGGACTACGCGGTAGATCCGCGAACCGGAAGAACTGTTGAGCACTCGCACAGCATAGGAGTGCGGTCAACCGTCGAGGCAGAAACCAGGCAGAGAGTTACTCGCACTTCGTCTGCGTGAGTTCTGAGTCGACGCGGCCCGGCCAGATCACCGCGGCGCCACGTACTGCGGCGGGTCCGGGGTGCCGCCATGGCGACACCCCGGATCAAGTGCGGAGGATGCGGGATTTGAACCCGCGAGGGCTGTTAACCCAACCCGCGTTCCAGGCGAGCGCCATAGGCCACTAGGCGAATCCTCCGTGGGCAATGGTAGCCGAGCTTTGCGGCGGACCAGAATCGCAGAGGCCCGAGTGCGGAGCCGTGATGCATCACGTGAGGATTGCCCGCGAATCGGGTCAGCTGGGCGGTCTTGTCCTTGGCTTGCCTGAGCAGGGCGGCTGTAGATCGGCGATCTACCGCGCGATCGCGGCGGCCCGCTAGACTCACCGTGGACCCCGCGCGGCGTCCATCCTGTGAACTCCCCCAGGGCCGGAAGGCAGCAAGGGTCAACGGGCTCTAGCGGGTGCGCGGGGTCCCCTTATGTCTCGGTCGCCCCGATATCGGCTGCTGCTCGTCGAAAGGCCCACGGTGTCGTTCTTCTCCCTCGGCCGCGACGATCTGCAGGTGGAACATGAGCGGCAACTGCACAACTACGCCGAACTGGAGGCCCGGCAACTCAGGCTGGACCTCACCCGGGGCAAGCCCTCGTCGGAGCAACTGGATCTGTCCAACGCGCTGCTGACGCTGCCCGGTGAGGATTACCGCGACGCCGACGGCACCGATACCCGCAACTATGGCGGCCTGCACGGGCTGCCCGAACTCCGCGAGATCTTCGGTGAATTGCTGGGCATCCCGGTGCCGAACCTGATCGCCGGCAACAACGCCAGCCTGGAGATGATGCACGACGTGGTGGTGTTCTCCATGCTGCACGGGGCGCTCGACTCAGCCCGGCCGTGGATTCGGGAACCGGTGGTGAAGTTCCTCTGCCCGGTGCCCGGCTACGACCGGCACTTCGCAATCACCGAGACGATGGGCATCGAGATGATCGCGGTGCCGATGAACGACGACGGGCCGGATGTCGGGCTCGTCGAGGAACTCGTCGCCGCTGATCCGGCGATCCGGGGCATGTGGTGCGTGCCGGTGTACTCGAACCCGATCGGAGCGACCTACTCCTGGGAGAACGTCCGCAGGCTGGTGCAGATGCAAACGGCCGCAACCGATTTCCGGCTGTTCTGGGACAACGCCTACGCCGTGCACACCCTGACGCACGACTTCGTGCGACAGGTCGACGTGCTCGGGCTGGCGGCGGCGGCGGGCAATCCGAACCGCCCGTACGTCTTCGCCTCCACGTCCAAGATCACCTTCGCGGGCTCGGGGGTCAGCTTCTTCGGTGGTTCGCTGGGCAACATCGCCTGGTATCTGCAGTATGCCGGTAAGAAGTCGATCGGGCCGGACAAGGTCAACCAGTTGCGTCATCTGCGGTTCTTCGGTGACGCCGACGGTGTGCGTCTTCAGATGCGGCGCCAGCAGCAGCTGCTCGCACCGAAGTTCGCGCTGGTCGCCGAGATTCTGCAGGACCGTCTGGGCGATTCGAAGGTGGCTTCGTGGACCGATCCCAAGGGCGGCTACTTCGTCAGTCTCGATGTGCTGCCCGGCACGGCGAGGCGGACGGTGGCACTGGCCAAGGACGCCGGCATCGCGGTGACCGAGGCCGGTGCATCCTTTCCGTACCGGCAAGACCTGGAGGACAAGAACATTCGCATTGCACCCACTTTCCTGCCGATGGACGATCTGCGGTCGGCGATCGACGGACTGGCCACCTGCACGCTGCTGGCGGCAACGGAGTTGCTGCTGAAGGGCGACTAGTCGGACCGACTGGGCCGATGGTCGGCCTCCGGCTCAGGGCTCG
>CAYLWH010000005.1:0-16318 GCA_964387245.1 uncultured Mycobacterium sp. | reverse complement strand
CCTCGCCCCGCATCGTTGCCGGATGCCTCGCCCTGCATCGTCGGACCGAGTGGGTAGCCTGCTCAGGTGGCTCTCTACCGTAAGTACCGACCGGCAACATTCGCCGAGGTGGTGGGGCAGGAGCATGTCACCGCGCCACTGTCGACCGCGCTGCGGGCGGGCCGGGTGAACCATGCCTACCTGTTTTCCGGCCCACGCGGCTGCGGTAAGACGTCATCGGCGCGCATTCTGGCCCGCTCGCTGAACTGCGGGCAGGGCCCGACGCCGATGCCGTGCGGGGTGTGCGACTCGTGCGTGGCGCTGGCCCCCAATGGGCCGGGCAGTGTGGATGTCACCGAACTCGACGCGGCCAGTCACGGCGGCGTGGACGATACCCGAGAACTGCGGGACCGCGCGTTCTACGCTCCGGCACAGTCGCGCTACCGGATCTTCATCATCGACGAAGCGCACATGGTGACGACGGCGGGCTTCAACGCTCTGCTCAAGATCGTCGAGGAGCCGCCCGAGCACCTGATCTTCGTCTTCGCCACCACCGAACCGGAGAAGGTGCTGCCGACCATCCGCTCGCGCACCCATCACTACCCGTTCCGCCTGCTGGCGCCGCGCACCATGCGTGCGCTGATCGAGAAGATCTGCGCCGCGGAGGATGTCGAAGTCGACGACGCGGTCTACCCGCTGGTGATCCGGGCCGGTGGTGGATCACCGCGTGACACCCTGTCGGTGCTCGACCAACTGCTGGCCGGCTCTGAATCCCACCCGTCGGGCTCGAGCCACGTGGCCTATCAGCGGGCGTTGTCGCTGCTGGGTGCCACCGACGTGGCACTGATCGACGACGCGGTCGAGGCGCTGGCGGCCGGTGACGCGGCCGCCGTCTTCGGCGCCGTCGAGTCGGTGATCGACGCTGGGCACGACCCGCGCCGGTTCGCCACCGATCTGCTGGAGCGTTTCCGGGATCTCATTGTGCTGCAAGCGGTTCCGGATGCCGCGGCCCGGGGTGTGGTGGAGGCCCCGGAGGGTGAGCTCGACAAGATGCGCGAGCAGGCCGCCCGCATCGGTACCGCGACGCTGACCCGGTACGCCGAGGTGGTGCACGCCGGCCTGGGCGAGATGCGCGGGGCCACGGCACCACGACTGCTACTCGAAGTTGTGTGCGCTCGACTGTTGCTGCCGTCCGCCAGCGACACCGAGGCCGCGCTGCTGCAGCGCGTCGAGCGCATCGAAACCCGATTGGACATGTCGATCCCGGCGGGCGAGGCAGCGGTCGGCGCCGAACCACGCGCATCCAAACAGTTCGTCCGAAAGACACCACCGCCCGCCTCCACACCCGAGCCGGCCCGGTCCGCATCCCGGCCGGCGCGACCAGAACGGCAGCCCGAGGTCGAACCGGTGGTGGTCGCCCAACCGACGCCCACACCGTCACCGGCGGCGGGTCAGCCTGATGCCGCCGCGGTGCGCAGCATGTGGACGACGGTGCGCGAGAAGGTCCGCCAGCGCAGCCGTACCACCGAGGTGATGCTCTCCGGTGCGTCGGTCCGCGCGGTCGAGGACCACACGCTGGTGCTCGTGCACGAGTCGGCGCCTTTGGCGAAACGTCTTTCCGAGCAACGCAATTCCGATGTGATCCGTGAAGCGTTGAAGGACGCTCTGGGCGTCGACTGGCGGGTGCGGTGTGAGACGGGCGTGGCCGCGGCCGTCGGCAACCCCGCACCGTCGGCACCAGCGGTGCCGGAGCAACGTGTCACCGAGGAGGCGGCCGAAGCGGAGATGCTGGCCGAAGCCGCTGATCTAGACAGCTCCACCGCGCCGCGCCGCGACCCCGAAGAGGCTGCGCTGGAACTGTTGCAGAACGAACTAGGCGCACGCCGCATCGACGGGTGATGCGGCTCGGGGTCGAACAACCCGCGCTGTCGCGGAGTGTCGCTGTGAGCCGGGCAACGTCGACCCGCACCCGGCAGAGCGACGCGTTGTGAACCTCAGGCTGTCCACCAGGGTCGCAACGGGAGCCCGCCGTCGTTGCCGCGCGAGTCGAGCTTGACCGCCAGCACCTGATGCAGCTGCACGACGTTGGTTTCAAAGCCCACCCGGGAACCCGCCATGTACAACCCCCACACCTTCGCCGTGGGCAGCCCGACCTCGGCGACGGCTTCCTCCCAATGGTCGACGAGGTTGCGGCACCAGTCCCGCAGGGTCAACGCGTAGTGATGACGCAGGTTCTCCTCGTGGACCACCTCAAGTCCCACGTCCTGAGCCTCGACGATGATGCGGCCGGATGGGGCCAGCTCCCCGTCCGGGAAGACGTATCGGTCGATGAAGTCACCCGCTCCGGTGCCGCTGTGGTTGTCGGGCCGGGTGATGCAGTGGTTGAGCAAAAGCCCGCCGGTACGCAGCCTCGACCGCAGGAAGCGGAAGTACGCCGGGTAGTTGGCGACGCCGACGTGCTCGGTGAGACCGATCGATGAGACAGCGTCGAACCCCGTCTCGCGGACGTCGCGGTAGTCACCGTGGCGGACCTCGGCCAGTTCAGACAGACCCTCGTCGGCGATCGCCTGCTGCGCCCAGGCGGCCTGCTGGGCCGACAGCGTCACACCGACCACCTTCACGCCGCGGCGCGCCGCATAGCGAACCATGCCTCCCCAGCCGCACCCGACGTCGAGCAGTCGGTCGCCCGCCTGGAGTCGCAGCTTCTCGAACACCAGCCGGTACTTGTTCTCTTGCGCTTCTTCCAGCGTGGCATCCGGATTCGGGTAGCAAGCGCAGGTGTAGGTCATCGACGGGCCGAGCACCCACTCGTAGAAGGCATTAGAGACGTCGTAATGGTGATGGATCGCCCCGGCGTCACGGGTCTTGCTGTGCCGCAAGCCTTCCGCGATCCGCCGCCATCTGGGCATTGCCTCCTGTGGCGGCGGCGCAATGGGTTTGAGGTGCTCGAACCCGATCGACCGGACGATGGTGGCGAGCACTCGGGCCGGGGGCCGCCGGAAGGCCAGCTTGTCGGCCATCGTTCGCAGCAATTCGTAGGGGTCGCCGAGATGCACACCTTTCATCTCGAGGTCGCCGGACACATAGGCGCGCGCGATTCCGAGGTCGCCGGGCGCGGTGGCGAGGTAGGTGGTGCCGCGCGGGCTACGCAGTTCCAACCCGAGTTCGGCGTCCTCGGGTCCGGCTGAACTGCCGTCGTAGGCGGTGAACTTCAGCGGCAACTCGTTGCCGGCGGTGAAGGCCTCGAGAATCTCGGCCAGCGTCAGCTTGCCGGGGGTGACATCCGGGCGATCTTCGTAGGTGGTCATTTTCGTTGCACCGCCTTAGCGTAGAGGTCGAGCAGTCGGGAGTCGGGGTCGTACAGCTTCTTGACCGTCTTGTATGTCTCACCGCCGTAGAGCTCGTCGAACTCTTCCGGCGAATAGTACGCATCTGAGTACAGCGACTTGTGACCGTCGAGGTCGGCGATTTTCGCCTCGATCAAGCGGTTGGTGTGGCCCGGTTCGGGACCCGCCGGGACGGCGGACCAGAAGCCGATGTTGACGTAACTGAGTGCAGGCCGGATCGGATACAGCGGCCAGCCGTCGCCGTCGCGCAACCGCAACGGGCACAGCCAGATCGGTTCGATCGGCACGTTGTCCAAGAACCATTCGAGGAACTGCGCGCACCGCTCGATCGGTACCTCGACGTCCTGCACGACCCGCTCGCGCGCGGGCCGGCCGTTGCGTCTATCGATGCGGTCGGCGATGCCGAAGCGCTGGTCGTAGGCGATGAGCTTCCAGTAGAAGCTGCTGCGGCGGTAGCGGCGCGGCCACAGCCGCCGCAATGTCGGATGCTGCGCACCGAATGCCCGGGAACACCAGAACCAGTCGGTGTCCCAACGCCACAGGTAGTCGTGGGTGGTCAACCGGTCGCTCTTGACACCACTGGGGTGCTGAATGGAGCGGTAGTAGATCCCACTGCCGGTGTAGTCGCTGACCGGGCCGGGAGTGTCGGTCTGGCTGCCCAGGCACAAGTAGGACTCGTCGGCGCTGAAGACCACGCCGTCGAGGTAGTCCACCCGGTTACCGTCGTAGCCGCCCGTCTCGATGATGCGGTCCATGGCCTCGACAAGGTCGTGCAGCGTGTCGAACCGTAGGTGACTGAGCGCGACGAACGGCTCCACCCGCTCGAGGCTGATCCGCAGCCGAACCGAATATCCCAGTGTTCCATAGGAATTCGGGAAGCAACGGTAGAGGTCGGTATTCTGGCTCGGCGAAGCGGTGACGACCTCGCCGGCGCCGGTGAGGATGTCCATCTCCAACACCGACTCGTGCGGCAGGCCGTTTCGGAACGACGAGGACTCGATACCGAGCCCGGTGACCGCGCCGCCCAGCGTGATCGTCTTGAGCTGCGGCACCACCAACGGGCTGAGGCCGTGCGGCAGGGTGGCGGCAACCAGGTCTTCGTAGGTGCACATGCCCGCTACGTCAACAGTGCGGGCGTGCGGATCGACGCTGATGACACCGGTCAGCCCGGAGGTGTCCAGACCGGGAGCGTCCCGCTTGGCCCGGGCCCGGAACAGGTTGGAGGTGGGCTTGGCCAGTCGGACGGTGGCATCGTGCGGAATCGCGCGGTAGCTGGCCAGCAGGCGTTGGACGCCCACGGCGTGGGCTGTCGATGCGTCGAACGCTCGAACAGACACAACATCTAAGCTAGTCGCAGGCTGCGGTGGATGCGACCGCAAGGCTGACGGAACACGTTCGGGTCAATCATTCGATTTGAGGAGTCTTCTGAGATGGGACAGGTCAGCGCGGCCAGTACGGTCCTGATCAACGCCGCACCCGACGCCGTGCTCTCCGCGGTCGCGGACTACCAGACGGTGCGGCCAAAGATCCTGCCGGCACAGTACAGCGATTATCAGGTGCTGCAGGGCGGTACCGGTGCGGGCACCGTCGCCACCTGGAAGCTGCAGGCCACCAAGTCGCGGGTGCGCGATGTCCAGGCCAACGTCGACGTCGCGGGCAAGACGGTGATTGAAAAGGACGCCAACTCGACCATGGTGACCAATTGGACCGTCGCGCCCGCCGGCACCGGTTCGACCGTCACCGTCAAGACGAACTGGACCGGTGGCAGCGGTGTGAAGGGCTTCTTCGAGAAGACGTTCGCCCCGTTGGGCCTCAAGAAGATCCAGGCCGAGACGTTGGCGAACCTGAAGAAGGAACTTGAGGGCCAAGCGTTGGGCTAAGCGGCTCGGGCCGGCTGGGTGGCCAGGAACGCTACGACTCCCTTGGTCACCGCGTCGGCGTACTTCTGCTGACCTTCGGGTGTCCTCATCAACGCCGAATCGGCCGGATTCTTCATGTTGCCGAGTTCGACCAGGATTGACGGGTACTGAGCCAGGTTGAGGCCGGCGATGTCAGAGCGGGCGTCGAGCCCGTTGGTGCCGATGTAGTTGGCGGCGGGGATGCCCGATCCGACCAGTTGGTCGCGCATGGTCTGCGCAAACCTCAACGATGGCCCGGCCTGCGTGATGTTCAGTGGTGGGTTCGAGTACAGCACGTGGAAGCCGCGACCGGTCGCCGGTCCACCGTCGGCGTGAATGGACACGGTCGCGTTCGGCCGCAACGCGTTGGCCAGCTGGGCGCGTTCGTCGACACACGGACCCAACGCGTTGTCGTTACCGCGTGACATCGCCGTGCGGACACCGAGGCGGTGCAGGGCCTGGCGGATCTTCAAGGTGGTTTCCCAGGTGAAGGTGTGTTCGGCAAAGCCGTCGTCGGTGGACGTGCCGCTGGCCTGGCAGTCTTTGGTGCCGCCGCGTCCGTTGGGCACCTGACGGCTGATGGACGCGTCGTTGGCTCCGTTGTGGCCGGGGTCGAGGAACACGATCATCCCGGCGATGTTGGCGGGTGCGGCGTTGACAGGGGTGATCGCCAGCGAGGCTGCGACGAGTACGCCGGCGGCGATCGGTGCGCCGACACGGAGGCAGGCAGGTACGTGCACCGCGTCACGGTAGCCCCGCGCGTCTAGGCTGGAAAGGGTGCAACCGCCGGATCGCGGATGCGAAACCAAGTCGAGACCAAGACGCAAGGGGACTGTCATGCAACCCGGAGACGCGCCCGACATGTCGGCGTTGCTGGCGCAGGCGCAGCAGATTCAGCAGCACCTCATGGAGGCCCAGGAGCAGTTGGCCGCGACCGAGGTGCATGGTCAGGCCGGTGGCGGCCTCGTCCAGGTGACCATGAAGGGCAGCGGTGAGGTGGTGGCCGTGGCGATCGACCCGAAGGTGATCGACCCGTCGGACCCGGAGATGCTGCAGGACCTTGTCGTCGGGGCGATCGCCGACGCCGCCAAGCAGGTCGCCATCCTGGCGCAGACCCGCATCGGGCCGCTGGCCGGCGGCATGGGCGACGCCGTCAGCGGCGCCCTGGGCCTGCCGGGATTCTGACGTGTACATCCATGTTTGAAGGGCCCGTCCAGGATCTGATAGACGAGCTGGGCAGGCTTCCGGGGATCGGCCCGAAGAGCGCCCAGCGCATCGCGTTCCACCTGCTGTCGGTCGAGCCGCCGGATATCGACCGGCTCACCGCGGTACTGGGTCGGGTCCGTGACGGGGTGACGTTCTGCGAGGTCTGCGGCAACGTGTCGGACGCGCAGCGGTGCCGCATCTGTGGAGATTCCCGCCGGGACGGTTCGCAGGTGTGTGTGGTCGAGGAGCCTAAGGACGTCCAGGCCGTCGAGCGCACGCGTGAGTTCCGCGGCCGCTACCACGTCTTGGGCGGTGCGCTGAATCCGCTGTCGGGTATCGGACCCGAACAGTTGCGCATCCGGGAACTGCTCAACCGAATCGGCGAGCGTGTCGACGGTGTGGACATCACCGAGGTCATCATCGCCACCGACCCCAACACCGAGGGTGAGGCCACCGCGACGTATCTGGTGCGGATGCTGCGCGACATCCCGGGGCTGACGGTGACGCGGATTGCCTCGGGCCTGCCGATGGGCGGAGACCTCGAGTTCGCCGACGAGCTGACGCTGGGCCGTGCGCTGGCCGGTCGCCGCGCGATGGTCTGACCCCCTTCCTTTATTGCGCCGAAACCGCATTCCAGCAGGTCGTTACTCGAACTTTTGCTGCCGGAATGCGGTTTCGGCGGGGTTGTCGGACCGCCCGGGCAGCATCTGCCCATGGCAGAGCTACTGATCGGCACCGAAGCCATCGCGGCCGGGGTCGTCACCAAGCACGAACTGCAGCGTTGGTACCGGCCGATCTTCCGGAACGTCCACGCCCCGAAGAATGAAGTGCTGTCGCTGCGGGATCGGACGCTCGGCGCATGGTTGTGGACGCATCGCGAAGGCATCGTGACGGGGGTGGCTGCCTCGGCGTTGCACGGGGCGGAGTGGGTCGGCGACGACGTCGGGATCGAGCTCCGGTGGGATTACATCCGGTCGCCGCGGGGTGTCGTCGTCCGTAACGAACGAGTCGCGGATGATGAAATCACCTGTGTCGCAGGTCTGCCCGTGACGACGCCGGCACGCACGGCATTCGATCTCGGACGGTTCCTGCCGCAAAAGCAGGCGATCGCGCGAATGGACGCGTTGATGCGGGCACGACCGTTCTCCGCCGAGGACGTGCTCTTGCTGGCCAAACGCTATCGAGGCGCACGTGGGGTGGCGAGGCTCAAGGCTGTGCTGCCGCTGGTCGACGCCGGTGCGGCATCACCCAGGGAGACCTGGTTGCGTCTGCTCTACATCGATGCCGGATTGCCGCCGCCCACCACGCAGATCACGATTGTCGACGAGTGGGGCAGGCTGGTTCGCACCGTCGACATGGGCTGGGAGGAATTCAAGGTCGCTTCGGAATATGACGGTGGTCAGCATCAAACCGACCGCAGGCAATACGTCAAGGATCTGCGGGTGTTGCCGAAACTCGCTGAGCTCGGGTGGGATGTCATGCGGGTCATCAAGGAGGACCGGGAAGCCGACGTGGTCCGTCAGGCCTATCGCGCGCTGAAAGCCCGCGGTTGGGACGGCTCACTCCGCGAAACCGCATTCCGGCAGCGAAAGTTCGAGTAACGACCTGCTGGAATGCCGTTTCGGCGCGGGGAGAGCGGGGCGCGGCCAACCGCTCGCGGCGCAATTGATCGACCTCGGCCAACGCCAGCTCGGGAAGCGGACCGACCACCTTCGCCAACAGGTAATCGGCCAACTCCGGGTTGCGGGCCAGGCAGCAACCGTGCAGATAGGTCGCCACGACGCTGCCCTGTACCGCGCCGTCGATCCCGTCGCCGGCCCGGTTGCCCGCGCCCTTCGTGACGGCCGCCAACGGCTGCGCATCCGCACCCAGAACCGTTCCGCCGCGGTGGTTTTCGAAGCCGGTCAGCGGATCCCTCAGCCCGTCGATCAAAGGCGTCGAGGCGACCTCACCGATGGTGCGTACCGGTTGGGGCGAGGTCGTCACGTCGAGCAGCCCGACACCGCCCACCCGCTCGCCGGCCGAGGTCTCATACCAGTGCCCGAGCACCTGGATGGCGGCGCAGATCGCGAGTACCGGCGCACCACGCGCGACCGCGGACTGCAGCCCCGGGTAGCGCAGCAGGTGTTTGGTGGCCAGCCGTTGCGCATAGTCCTCAGCGCCACCCAGCGTGTAAATATCCAACGAGTCCGGCACCGGTTGGTCGAGCATGATCGGGACGATTTCGGCGGGGATGTCGCGCAACAGCAGCCGTTGCCGCAGCACCACCGCGTTGCCGCCGTCGCCGTAGGTGCCCATCACATCGGGCAGCACCAGTCCGATCCGTACCGTGGAGTCAGCCACCGGTGCGCTCCAAGACGCGGTTGAGTTGCAGAAACGCGGTGTAGTTGGCCACCACTTCGACGCGCCCCGGCGGGCAGGACGCGATGGCCTGCACGGTGTCGTGGACCAAGGTGTGCGGTACACCCGCATAGCCCAAACGGACCGCGAGGTCGGTTCCGCGCTCACCGGCGGCGACCACCTGACGGTCGACGAAGTGTTCGAAGCCGACGTCCCACAGCCAGGACAGGTCTTCGCCGTCGGGCACCTGGCCGTTGACCGAGATGACCACCGCGTCGGCGGTGCCGTCGACCATCGACAGCGCTTCCTGCCAGCCGGCCGGGTTTTTGGCCAGCAATACCCGGACGGCGTGCGGGCCGACCTGCACGGTGCGGTAGCGGCCGGCGACCTCGTCGACCCCGCTGACCGCGCGGACCGCTGCCGCCGGATCCACGCCGAGCGCGACGGCCGCCGCGACGGCCTGCGCGGCATTGCCGCGGTTGACCGCGCCGGGCAGCGCCAGCGACATCGGCAGCGCCAGGCCGTCCGGCCCGTAGAGGGTGTCGTCGTCGAACCACCACTGTGGATTTGGGCGCTTGAAGTCGGTACCGGTGGAATGCCAGTCTGGCCCCTCGCGGACGATCACCTCACCGCTGCGCGGGCAGCTCACCGAATCGCCGGCCCAGCCGCCGCCGGCGGCCACCCACACCACGTTCGGGTTGTCGTAGGCCGCCGAGGTCATCAGGACGTCGTCACAGTTGGCGATGATCACGGCGTTGGGGTGCCGGGCCAGCCCGACCCGCAGGGTGCGCTCGATGTGGTTGATCTCACCCACTCGGTCCAGCTGATCGCGGGACAGGTTGAGCAGGACGACGGCGGCAGCATCCACTGCATCCAAGACGTGCGGCACGTGCATCTCGTCGACTTCCAGCGCCGCCAGCGCCGCGCCGCGGTTGGACGCCAGCGCGGCGATCAGGCCGGCGTCCATGTTGGCACCCTCGGCGTTGGTGGCCACCGGACCGAGCGTGCCCAGCGCCGCGGCGGCCATCCGGGTGGTGGTGGACTTGCCGTTGGTGCCGGTGACGACCACGCAACGGCGCCCGGCGCCGAGTTGACCCAGGATCGATTTGTCCAGCGTCATGGCCACCAGGCCGCCGATCATCGCACCCGCACCGCGGCCGGTGACGCGCGATGCCCAGCGGGCGGCCGATCCGGCGGCCAGTGCCAGGCGTCCACGGGCGGTGATCATCGAGGCAGTTTATGTCGGGTCGGTCCGGGGTTCTCGGGGACCATCGGGCCTGACACGGTTCTCCACAGGCCCGACACGTCACAGGATTGTCAGAGCGGCGTGCCATTCTGAGTTCGTGAGCCAATCGTGGGGACGACCGGCGACGGATCCCGGCGACGGCTGGGCGGTCATCGATGTCGAGACGTCCGGATTCCACCCGACCCAGGCGCGCGTCATCAGCGTCGCCGCGCTCGCGTTGGACGACGACGGCCGGGTCGAACACTCCGTCGTCAGCCTGCTCAACCCCGGGGTGGATCCGGGACCCACCCACGTGCACGGGCTGACCGCGGAGATGCTGGAGGACCAGCCGACCTTCGCCGAGATGGCGGCCGATCTGGCGGACCTGCTCGAGGGCCGCACGCTGGTCGCGCACAATGCCGGCTTCGACTACGGATTCCTGGCCAACGAGGCCGATCTGGCCGGGGTCGAAATGCCGGTGGATTCGGTCATGTGCACGGTCGAACTCACCCGGCGCCTGGACCTGGGGCTGGAGAATCTGCGGCTTGAGACGCTGGCCAGGCGCTGGGGTGTCACGCAGACCCGGGCCCATGATGCTTTCGACGATGCGCTGGTGCTGTCGCGGGTGCTGACGCCGGTACTCGAACGCGCGCGCGAACGCGACGTGTGGTTGCCGGTGCGCCCGGTCACCCGTCGGCGCTGGCCCAACGGCCGGATCACCCACGACGAACTGAAGCCGCTCAAGGCGCTGGCGGCGCGGATGTCCTGCCCATACCAGAACCCGGGCCGCTACATCGGGGGGCGGCCCATGGTCCAGGGCATGCGGGTGGCGTTGTCCGGTGAAGTGGCGCGCACCCACGAGGAACTCGTCGAGCGCATTCTGCATGCCGGTCTGGCCTACAGCGAGAACGTCGATCCGACCACCTCGATGGTGCTGTGTAACGATTCGAACCCTTTGCAGGGCAAGGGCTTCACTGCGCGTGAGATCGGTGTACCGGTGGTTTCCGACGGCGAGTTCATGGACAACGTGGGCCACGTCATCGGCGGTGTCGGCATCGAACAGTTCGTCGACAAAACCGCCCACGGGGATCAGTTCGCGCTGTTCTGACCCGGTCTCGTGCGGGATCGCCAGCGTCGCGGGGGAATTGTGGCGGACCGCGCGGGCCTCTGATATCGACCAAAGATGATCCAATTTTGGCCGATGATCGACATACCCAAAGGTAGCGGCCCCGACCATCATGGGTATATGTCCAATAACCATGCAGAACACGATTATGTGCCCGCGGCGGGCGTCCATGCGTTGCTGCCGATCTATGACCTGATGACGAGGATCATGGGGATGCGCCGGACCTACGATCAGTTGGTCGCCCAGGCTGAACTCACCGATGATATGCGGGTACTCGAGATCGGCTGCGGTACCGGCAACGTCCTGTCCCGGGTGCGGCGGGCCTGCCCGAACGTGGAGTTGGTCGGCTCCGACCCCGACCCGTCGGCGCTGGAACGCGCCCGCCGCAAGGTGCCCGACACCCGGTTGGACGTGGCTTACGCGCAGGAATTGCCTTATGCCGATGGCGGATTCGACCGGGTGCTGTCCTCGGCGATGTTGCATCATCTCGACGCGGCCACCAAGCCGCTGGCGCTGTCCGAGGTGTTCCGGGTGCTGCGGCCCGGCGGGCAACTGCATCTGGTGGACTTCGTGGACGGCCACGCCGGGCTGGTGGGCGGCTTCCTGCGGCGTCATACCCATCAGCCGGTCGACTTCACCGGCGACATTCCGATGATGCTGGGTTCGGCCGGCTTCACCTGCGAACGCCTCGGCAGTCGGCGGAACCTGGTATTCGGCCCGTTGACGTTCTTCCGGGCTTCCCGACCGGCCTGACGGCGTTCGGGTGACTGCCCATGTCCCTTGCGCAACGGGAGTTCTCCGCGTACGGCCCGTCTTACTGGGGTGCCATAGCGGTGTTCGTGATCGGGGCCGTGCTTCTAATCTGGTTGGGGCGCAGGCAGACCGAAGCACAGGCCCGCCGCCTCGGCCGCATCCTCGGGCTGCTGACGGCAGCGATCTACGTTTCCGTCTTGCTCTACTCGCTGATCCCGCCATCGATTGACCGGTCGGTACCGCTGCGCCTCACCGATCTCGCGACCGCCGCAGCCGCCTACGCTCTTTGGTCGCAGCGACAGTGGGCGTATGCGCTCACCTATTACTGGGGTCTGGTCTTGAGCGCGCAGGCGTTGATCTCGCCGGTTCTGAAGAGTCCGGATTTCCCGCATCACGAGTTCTTGGCGTTCTGGGCGATCCATCTGTTGGTCGTGTGGGCCGCCATCTATTTGACTTGGGGCCGGGGAATGCGTCCCGGGTGGCGCAGTTACCGCTTCGTGGTCGTGGTGACCGTCGCGTGGGCGGCGGTGACGTTCGTGTTCAACAGGATCGCCGGCACCAACTACGGCTTCCTGAACGGAAAACCGGTCACCGCCAGCCTACTGGACGTCCTTGGGCCGTGGCCGGTGTACATCCTGACCGCGTCGGCGTTGATCGCCGTCGTGTGGGCGCTGATTACCTGGCCGTGGGTGCAAGCGGGGAGGCATAGGTGCGCGCATCGATCCCGCAACCGGCGGCTCAACGAGAGGCGCGGTTGACCGCCGACACCACCGCGCGCAGCGACGCTGTCGTGATCGAGGTCGCGATCCCGACGCCCCACACCGTCTTGCCGCCCACGTTGGCTTCGACATAGGCCGCCGCTTGCGCTTCCTCCCCCGAGGACATCGCATGCTCGGAGTAGTCCAGCACGCTCACGTCGTATCCGACCGTGCCCAGCGCATCGACGAAGGCCGCCAACGGGCCGTTGCCGGAGCCCATGATCTCCGTCTCGGTACCGTCGATCTTGACGACCGCGGTGATGGTGTCCGTCCCACCGTCGACCTCGGCGGCGTCCACCTTCTGACGCATGCGCTCCAGCGGGGTGATCGGCACCAGGTATTCCTCGGCGAAGGCGTCCCACATCTCTTTCGGCGACACTTCGCCGCCCTCACCGCCTGAGCCCTCCGCGATCCTTTGGATGACCTGGCTGAACTCGATCTGCAGCCGGCGCGGCAGCGCCAGACCGTGGTCGGACTTCATGATGTAGGCGACACCGCCCTTGCCGGACTGCGAGTTCACCCGGATGACGGCTTCGTAGGTGCGGCCGACGTCCTTGGGGTCGATGGGCAGATACGGCACCTGCCACAGGATGTCTTCGACGTCGGCGTCGGCCGCGTCGGCGTCGAACTTCATCTGGTCCAGGCCCTTGTTGATGGCGTCCTGGTGGCTGCCGGAGAACGCCGTGTAGACCAGGTCGCCGCCGTAGGGATGGCGTTCGGGCACGGCCAGCTGGTTGCAGTATTCCACCGTGCGACGGATCTCGTCGATGTTGGAGAAGTCGATCTGCGGGTCTACGCCGCGGGAGAACAAGTTCAAGCCCAGCGTCACGATGCAGACGTTGCCGGTGCGTTCGCCGTTGCCGAACAGACAGCCCTCGATCCGGTCGGCGCCGGCCTGGTAGCCCAATTCGGCTGCGGCGACGGCGGTTCCGCGGTCATTGTGCGGATGCAGAGAAAGGATGATCGACTCTCGCCGGGCCAGATTGCGGCTCATCCACTCGATCGAGTCGGCGTAGACGTTCGGCGTGGCCATCTCGACGGTGGCCGGCAGGTTGATGATCAGCGGGGCGTCGGGCGTCGGCGCGATCACCTCGGAAACCGCGTCACAGACCTGCTTGGCGTACTCCAGTTCGGTGCCGGTGTAGGACTCCGGGGAGTACTCGAACCGCCACCGTGTCTCGGGGTACTTCTCGGCCTCCTCGACGCACATCCGCGCGCCGTCGGTGGCGATCTTCTGCACGTCGGCGCGATCGGCGCGGAACACCACGCGACGCTGCAGGATCGACGTCGAGTTGTAAAAGTGCACGATCGCCCTGGGGGCGCCGGCACACGCCTGGAAGGTCTTCTCGATCAACTCGGGTCGGCACTGCGTAAGCACCTGGATCGTGACGTCTTCGGGAATCGCGCCGTCGGTGATGATCTCGCGGACGAAGTCGAAGTCGGTCTGGCTGGCAGACGGGAAGCCGACCTCGATCTCCTTGTATCCCATCCGCACCAACAGGTCGAACATCCGGCGCTTGCGGGCCGGGCTCATGGGGTCGATCAGGGCCTGGTTGCCGTCGCGCAGGTCGACCGCGCACCACATCGGTGCTTGAGAGATCACCTTGTCTGGCCAGGTGCGGTCGGTCAGCCGGACGGGTTCCACCTCGTCGGAGAACGGGCGGTATCGGTGGACCGGCATCGCCGAACCGCGCTGGGTGTTCCACGCGGGCTGGCCGGGATTGGCCGGCCCGGTGGGCGTGGAGATGGTGCGTACCGACGCGAAGGCGTCGGGAGAAGAAACTTCGGGTTTGGCGAAGCTGGTCATTGGTGGCTCCGGATGGTCTTGTTTTGGATTCGGACCGGCGCGTCGCGAAAGACCCGCGACGGGAAGCCAGTCTGGATCAGACCCCGTCGCGGCGTCCGAGGAGGAGCACCCGCTGCACGGAAAACACTGTACTCCCGTGGTTCCGCTTGGCCAAAAACCCGACCGCGCCACGCGCTGGGCCGGTGAACCCCGGGGTAATCGGCCTGATCACCGGTCACAGTCGCACGTTCGGGCGGTCGACCCCGGCCAGATCGGGATCGTCGGAGAAGCTCGACGATCTGCCGCATTCCGGTGAGTAGTAGGACCGATCCGACCTACTCCGCTCGCTGGACCAAGTCGTCGAATAATCTCGGGATCTCTCAGTCGGCCCATTCATCGCGTGGCAGCATTGAACCCGCCAACGTGTAGGTTTTTCGTCCTGCCTTCACTCGTCCCGCGTCCGAGGAGTTACGTGTTATCTCCCGAGTCCACCGCAATCGTCAAGGCAACCGCCGGTGTCGTCGCCGACCATTCCGTCGAGATCACCGAGCGGTTCTACCCGCACATGTTCGCAGCGCACCCCGAGCTGATGCGGGTGTTCAACAAGGCGAACCAGGCGATCGGTGAGCAGCCGCGCGCGCTGGCCGCGAGTGTCGTCGCGTTTGCCGTGAACCTCATCGACCCGGACGCACCCGACTTCCGTCCGGTCATGAGCCGGATCGCCCACAAACACGTGTCGCTGGGGATCAAGTCCTACGAGTATCCGATCGTCGGCCACCACCTCATGTGGGCCGTCGGCGACGTCCTCGGCGACGCCGTCACCCCCGAGGTGGCGGCCGCCTGGGACGAGGTCTACTGGCTCTTCGGCTGCCAGCTCATCGCCGAGGAGGCCCGCCTCTACGCGCTGGGGGGCAGCGACCCGGAACGACCGTGGCGCCGGTATCGCGTCGTCGAGCGGATCGACGAGAGCCCGGAGATCTTCTCGCTGGTCCTCGCCCCGGTCGAGGGCAAGACCCCCGAGCACCACACCGGCCAGTATGTCGCGATCGCCGTCGACCTGCCGGGCGGTGAGCGGCAGCCACGGCAGTACACGATCTCCTCCGGGCCGCGAGGCGACTCGCTCCGGGTGACTATCAAGCGCGTCCGCGGCGTCGGTGGCGCCCCGGACGGCCAGGTCTCCAACTGGCTGGGAGACAACGCGAAACCCGGTGCGGTGCTGGACGTCTCGCAGCCGTGCGGTGACCTGCTGCTTGACGAGTCGGACGGCCCGCTGGTGCTCGTCTCGGCGGGCATCGGGATCACTCCGATCGCGGCCATCGTCGAGGACCTGTCGCGTCGCCAGCACGACCGGCAGGTGCGAATTTTCCACGCCGACACCTCGCACGCCAACCACGCGCTCTACGCAAACCTTCGCCGCCAGGTGCTCTCCATGGGCGACGCGAGGGCGCAGAACTGGTACGAGGACGATGCCGAGTCCGCACCCACTTTGTATCCGGCGCTGCCCGGGTACATGGACCTCTCGGGCATCGAGATCCCTTCGGATGCGACGGTGTTCATGTGCGGTCCACTGCCGTTCATGCAGGCGATCCGCAAGGCCCTGCTCGACAAGGGTGTCGCCGCCGAGCGGATCAACTATGAAGTCTTCGGCCCCGACCTGTGGGCGCACAACCCCGACAACGCGGAGAACGCCGAGTAGCCGGGCGTTCGCCACGAGGAGCCCGACGTCGAGGCCACGCCGGGTAACCCGAAAACTTTGCCGCGAGCGTCCTAAGCGCCATACTCACCGGGGATCCAGTGACGATAGGGAGGCCACTTGGCGCAGCGTAGCGAAGGCAAATCTGCTGGCACCGCTCTCGCGCCCGAACAGCATGCCCAAAGCTCGCGTATCGGGTTCTACGAC
>CAYLWH010000004.1:14968-84893 GCA_964387245.1 uncultured Mycobacterium sp. | reverse complement strand
GTTCGGCACCACGGTCATCTACGGGCAGTCCCGCGGCGTCTACGACCACTACTTCTCGAGTTTCCTGCAGCCGATGGACCTGGCCTGGTCCTTCATCGCCGCGCTGTCGATGGCGGCCGCGGTGATGGTGGTGCACACCTACTACGGGTTCACCGCGACCGGCGGGCCGGCCGGCGTCGGCGAGGCCGTCGGCCGTGCGGTACGGACATCGGTGACCGCCACGGTGTTCGTACTCCTGACCATCACACTGTCCGTGTACGGGCAGTCCGGCAACTTCCACCTGTCGGGATGACGCTGGTGGACAACAGATCCCGGCCGGCCCGGATCGACCCGATCTGGTGGGCGCCGGTCCTGCTGGCCGTGGTCCTCGGACTGACCGCGATGACGGTGCTGCTGTTCACCGGTGCGCTGCGCACGTTCGTCCCGTTGACGCTGGTCGCTGATCGGGCCGGCCTGGTCATGGAGCCCGGCGCGAAGGTGAAACTGCGCGGGGTCCAGGTCGGCGAGGTCGGATCCATCGGCACGCAGGTCACCCCGCGGGGCACGGTGTCGGCGTTGAGCCTGAAGATGTACCCGGGTCCCTTCGCCTATCTGCCGGCCGACGTCGAAGCGGAGATCAAGTCCAGCACCGCATTCGGAGCCAAGTACGTCGACCTGATCGTGCCCGAGGACAGCGCCGGTGCCGCACGGTTGGCATCGGGCGCCGTGCTGCACAGCCGCAATGTGACCGTCGAGGTCAACACGGTCTTCCAGAACCTGCAGTCGGTGGTGTCCGCGATCGATCCGGCGAAGCTGAACTCGGTGCTGTCGGCGGTTGCGGAATCGTTGCGCGGCAAGGGGGACCGCATCGGTGCGGCGATCACCGAGGCCAACACCGTGCTGTCGGCGGTCAACCCGCGGATGGACACCGTCCGCACCGACTGGCAGCTGTTCGGCCGGACCGCGCAGGCGTATTCCGAAGCCGCACAAGACATCCTTTCGATTCTGGAATCCTTCTCCACGACTGCGACCACCATCACCGGGCACGCCAAGGAACTGGACGCCCTGTTGCTGTCGGCGGTGGGCTTCTCCCGCGCGGGTGTGAGTACGATCGGGGCCAACCAGCCCAACCTGATCCGGGCGATGAACATCCTCGACCCGACGACCGCACTGTTCCTCAAGTATTCGCCGACCTACACCTGCCTGTTCCAGGGCGGCCAGTGGTTCCTGGAGAACGGTGGCCGGGACGCATTGGGCGGCAACGGGAAATCGGTCATCATGGATGCGGCGCTGCTGGCCGGTGACGATCCGTACCGGTTCCCGGACAACCTGCCGGTGGTGAATGCGACCGGTGGCCCCGGCGGCAGGCCCGGCTGCGGTTCGCTGCCGGATGTCAGCAAGAACTTCCCGGTCAAATACCTGGTCACCGACACCGGATTCGGCACCGGTCTGGATTTGCGGCCCAACCCGGGCGTCGGGTTCCCCGGCTTCGCAAACTACTTGCCGGCCACCAAGGCCAACCCGGAAGCGCCGAGGATCCGCTACCCGGGCGGTCCGGCGCCCGGTCCGGCCCCGGCCTATCCAGGCGGGCCGCCCTACGGTGCCCCGCAGTATGCGCCGGACGGAACCCCGCTCTACCCGCCCCGGCCCGGGCCCGGGCCGGCTTCGCCCGGCCCGAATGAGGCGGGGGCGCAATGAGATCCCACACCCCACGGGTGGTCGCGCGGGTGCTCGCCTTCACCGCGATGTGCCTGGTCTTCCTGTTCGCCCTCATCACGGTTTTCGGCCAGTTCCGGTTCGACTCCCGGGTCGGCTACCGGGCGGTATTCGCCAACGTGTCCGGCCTCAAGGGCGGCAATTTCGTGCGCATCGCCGGTGTCGAGGTGGGCAAGGTGCAGGCGCTGACCCTGCACCGCGACGGCACGGTCACCGTCGACTTCACGGTGGACAAGGCCCTACCCCTGACCGAGGGCACCCGCGCGGCGGTTCGCTACGAGAACCTGATCGGCGACCGCTACCTGGCGCTGGAGGACGGCACCGGGTCGGTGCGCAAACTCCAACAGGGACAGACGATTCCATTGACGCAGACCGCGCCGGCGCTGGACGTCGACGCGCTGATCGGCGGATTCCGGCCGTTGTTTCGCGCGCTGGATCCCGAACAGGTCAATGCCCTCAGCGGCGAGCTGCTGAGGGTCTTCGGAGGCCAGGGCGGCACCATCGCCTCGGTGCTGTCGCAGACCTCGGCGCTGACCAACACGCTGGCCGGCCGCGATCAGCTGATCGGTGAGGTGATCACCAACCTGAACACGGTGCTGGGCACCTTCGCTGCGCGCGACGATCAGTTCGCCGATGGACTCGACCGGCTGTCCGAACTCGTCGCGGGCCTGTCGGAACGCAGGGCCGACATCGCCGCCGGTGTCGGTTACATCAACGCCGCTACCGCCTCGTTGGCCGATCTGTTCGCCGAGGCACGAGAACCGATCCGGGACACCGTGACACAGACCGACCGGTTCGCCGGACAGGTCATGTCGGACCGCGACTACGTCGACGACCTCGTCAAGACCCTGCCCGACGCGTATCAAATCCTCGCGCGGCAGGGTCTGTACGGCGACTACTTCGGGTTCTACCTGTGCGACGCCGTGCTCAAGGTCAACGGGAAGGGCGGACAGCCGGTGTTCATCAAGGTCGCCGGTCAGGACACCGGGCGGTGCCAACCGAAATGAAGCGCCCAACTCTCAAACCCCTGGCCGAACGGAATCCGGCGGCGGTCGGACTGGTCGGCACCCTGATGCTGCTGGCACTGGTGATCGCCGCGTTCTCGTATGACCGACTCCCGTTCATCAAGGGCACCACGGACCACGTGGCCTACTTCGCCGAGGCCGGCGGTATCAAGCCGGGCAGCGATGTCCGGGTGTCCGGGATGTCGGTCGGGCGGGTCTCCGACATCCACCTCGACGGCACCCGGGTGCGGGTGGACTTCACCGTCGACGACGGTGTCGAACTGGGCGAGCGCACCGAGGCCGCGATCAAGACCGAGACCGTGCTGGGCACCAAGACCCTCGAACTGACCTCGCGCGGCGACGACCGGCTGTCCGGCCCGATCCCGTTGGAGCGCACCACCTCCCCGTATGACCTGCCGACCGCGCTGGGCGATCTGACCACGGCAATCAGCGGTCTGGACGCCACCCAGCTGTCCTCGGCGCTGACCACCCTGGCCGACACCTTCCGGGACACCCCACCGGAGTTCAAGCTCGCCCTCGAAGGAGTCGCCCGGTTCTCCGACACCCTCAACACTCGCGATGTCCAGCTGCGCAATCTGCTCGCCAACGCCAACACGGTCACCGGTGTGCTGTCCAAGCGCAGCGAGCAGATCGCCGCACTGGTGGTCAACGCCAATGCACTGGTGGCCGAACTGCTTTCGCAGCGCGACGCCGTCGACGCCCTGATGACCAACATCACCGCGGTGTCTCGTCAGGTGTCCGGCGTGGTGGCCGACAACCGCAACCAGGCGCGGCCCGCGGTGGACAAACTCAACGGTGTGCTGGCGATCCTGGACAACCGCAAGCAGGAACTGCAGCGCACTCTCTACCTGCTGCGTCGTTATGCCATGTCGTTCGGCGAGGTACTGGGCTCCGGACCGTTCTTCAAAGCGTCCGTGGTGAACATGGCGCCGGGCCAGTTCGCCCAGCCGTTCATCGACGCGGCGTTCTCCGATCTCGGTCTGGATCCCAACGTGCTCCTGCCGTCTCAGTTGACCGATCCGCCGACCGGCCAGCCCGGCACCCCGCCACTGCCGGTGCCGTATCCACGCACCGGGCAGGGCGGTGAGCCGCACCTGACGCTGCCCGACGCGATCACCGGCAATCCGGGCGATCCGCGCTACCCCTACCGCGAACCGCTGCCCGCACCGCCGCTCGGCGGCCCACCACCGGGTGCACCCGCAATCGCCATCCCAGCACCGACGCCGACCCCGGTGACGGTGCCGGCCCCCGGTGGACAGTGAACATGGCCGGCCCACAACGCAATCGGCTGCGGATCCTTACGGCGACCACGTTGGTCGTCGTGCTGGCCACCGCGATCACCCTGGTCGCGACGCCGGGTTGGCAGCGCGTCGCCAAAGACAGCTTCGTTGCGTACTTCGCCAACACCAACGGGCTCTACACCGGTGACGAGGTCCGCATTCTCGGCGTCGCGGTCGGCACCGTCGACAAGATCGAACCGCGGCCCGACACCACCAAAGTGACCTTCTCGGTCGACGCCGAGTACCCGGTGCCGGCCGACGCACGCGCCGCGATCCTGTCCCCGTCCCTGGTCAGTGCCCGCGCCGTCCAACTCGTCCCGGCCTACACCGGTGGGCCGAAACTGGCCGCTGGGGCGACCATCCCGCAGAACCGCACGGCGGTCCCGGTGGAATGGGACGACTTCCGCGCCCAACTCGAGAAGCTGACCGACTCCCTGCAGCCCACCACCGCAGGTGGACCGAGCGCGGTCGGCGCGTTCATCAACACCGCCGCGGACAACCTGCGCGGCCAGGGCGACACCGCCCGCGACACCGTGATCAAACTGTCCCAGGCGACCTCCGCACTCGGCGACCACAGCACAGACATCTTCAGCACCGTGCGCAACCTGCAACTGCTGGTCTCGGCGCTGTCGTCCAGCAGCGACCTGCTCGCCGACTTCAACGTGAACATGGCGCAGGCGACCACCGTACTGAGCAACACCCCCGAGGAGATCAGCTCTGCCACCAGGCAACTTGATGTGGCAGTGAACGACTTGCGTGGCTTCGTCGCCGACAACCGCGACGGGTTGGGGGAGACGCTGGACCGGCTGAACTCGATCACCACAGCACTCAACGACCGTCAGGGCGACGTGAAACAGGTGTTGCACATCGCCCCCACGGTGTTCCAGAACTTCATGAACATCTACCAGCCGGCGCAGAGCGCGGTGACCGGGATCCTGGCCCCGGTGAATTTCGCAAACACCGTCCAGTTCATCTGCGGCGCAATACAAGCCGCCTCCCGGCAGAACACCGAACAGTCCTCGAAGCTCTGTGTCCAGTACCTGGCGCCGATCATCAAGAACCGCCAGTACAACTTCCCGCCGCTGGGCGTCAACCCGTTCGCCGGCGCTTCGGCCCGGCCCAATGAGATCACCTACAGCGAGGACCGGCTGCGGCCCGACCTGCCGCCGGTACCGGCGGCAGGAGCGGTCCCGACCGATCCCGCCGCCGGGCTGCCCGGACTGATGGTGCCGACGCCATGACCCGGCTCGTCGCGATGCTCATCGCGGTGGCGGTTGTCCCGCTGCCCGGATGCCAGTGGCGGGGCCTCAACTCGTTGTCGCTACCGGGGACCGCGGGCCGCGGCGACGGCTCCTACACCATCCAGGCGCAGCTGCCCGACGTGGTGGTGGTCCAGCAGAACACCCGTGTCCGGGTCGCCGACGTCAACGTCGGCAACGTCACCAAGATCGAGGTGCAGGACTGGCATGCGCTGGTCACCATGCGCATCGACGGGGGCGTGCACCTGCCGGCCAATGCCACCGCCAGGGTGGGGCAGACCAGCCTGCTGGGCTCCATGCACATCGAACTCGCGCCACCCACCGGCGAAGCACCGCGCGGCGACCTGCACGACGGCTCGGTGATCCCGTTGAGCTCCGCGGCGACCTATCCCACCACCGAGCAGACCTTGGCGGCGGTGTCGACTCTGCTCAACGGAGGCGGACTCGGACAACTGCAGGAGATCAACCAGACCCTCGCGAAGGCGCTCGCCGGCCGCGAGGAGCAGATGCGCAGTCTGCTCACCCAGTTGGACACCTTCATCACCGGACTCAACGCGCAGACCGACGACATCATCAGTGCCACCGAGAAACTCAACGCACTGGCCGGTCAGGTCGCGGCCCGCGACGACACCGTCGAGCGGGCGCTCGGCACCATCCCGCAGGCGCTGGCGGTGCTGGCCGGCGAACGCACCAAACTGGCCGACGCGATCGATGCGGTGGGCCGGTTCAGCGCGGTGGCCACCTCGACGGTCACCCAGACCCGGCAGGCGTTCGTGGACAACCTGCGCAACATCGCGCCGGTGTTGCGCTCGTTGGCCGACGCCGGCCCGGCGCTGACTCGGGCGCTGGACTTTCTGTCGACCTACCCGTGGGTGAAAAGCACTGTGCCGAACTGGTTCCGCGGTGACTTCGCCAACATCACCCTGGTCATCGACCTGACGTTGAGCCGGTTGGACAGCGGCCTGTTCACCGGAACCCGTTGGGAGGGCGACCTGACCGAACTCGAAATGCAGTGGGGCCGCACCATCGGCCAGATGCCCAGCCCGTACACCGCCGGCAACCCGCTGATCGCTCCGTACCACTTCGGGGGCCACTGATGCTGCGACTGTCCCGGAAGACCTGGACTCAGCTGGCCGTACTCGCGACTGTCACCGTGGTCGCGGCCGGGATCATGGCGTTCGGGTTCGTGAAGGTGCCCGCCCTGCTCGGTGTCGGCCGCTACACCGTCATTGTCGAACTGCCGGCCGCCGGCGGGCTGTATCCGACGTCGGTGGTGACCTACCGCGGCTCCGAGATCGGCCGGGTCCGCTCGGTGGACGTCACCGGCGACGGGGTACGTGCGGTCCTGACGCTGGAATCGGCCATCCCGGTGCCCGCAGATGTGTCGGCGGCCGTGCACAGCCGCTCGGCCATCGGTGAGCAGTTCCTGGAACTGACCCCGGGCGCCGCGGCCTCGGCCGTACTGCTGCGAAACGGGGACGTCATCACCGCGGGCAAGGCGAGTGTGCCCGCCGATATCGGCAACCTGCTGGACGACACCAACCGTGCGCTGCAGGCGATTCCACCGGACAACCTGCGCACCGTCGTCGACGAGTCGGCCAAGGCCGTGGGTGGGCTGGGCGCCGAACTGTCCCGCATCGTCGACGGCTCCACCGCGCTGGCGATCGAGGCCGGCAAGACGGTCGACCCGCTCGGAGCGCTGATCGACCAGAGCCCGCCGGTGCTCGCCTCCCAGGTGCGCACCGCCGATTCGATCGCCACCTGGGCGCAGCGGATGGCGTCGATCACCGGGCAGTTCCGGGCGCAGGACGCCGCCTTCGCCGATCTGCTGACCATCGGCGGGCCGGCGCTGAACGAGGGCAAGGCGTTATTCGACCGGGCTGCCCCCGCGCTGCCGGTGCTGCTGGCCAACCTCGTCAGCCTGGGTGAGATCGCGGTGACCTACCGGCCCGACCTGGAACAGCTGTTGGTGCTCTATCCGCAAGGCACGGCGGTGATGTCGGCCGTCGCGCTGGCGAATTCCGGCACCAAACAGGCTTACCGGGGTATCTACCTGGACTTCAACCTGAACCTGAACCTGCCGCCACCGTGCAACACCGGATTCCTGCCGGTGCGTCAGCAACGGGTGCCCTCCGAGGTCGACGCCCCCGACCGTCCTGCCGGCGAACTCTACTGCCGGCTACCGCAGGACTCGCAGTTCAATGTCCGTGGCGTGCGCAATATTCCGTGCGAGACCAGGCCCGGTAAGCGGGCGCCGACGGTCGAGATCTGCGAGAGCGACCAGCACTACGTCCCGCTCAACGACGGCTACAACTGGAAGGGTGATCCGAACGCCACCCCGTCCGGGCAGGACATCCCGCAATACCCGCCGGGTGTCGCCGCGCCGGGCGATCCACCGCCACCGATCTCGGCGACCCCGCCGCCACCCGCGCTGGTGCCCTACGACCCCGCCACCGGCAGCTACCTCGGCCCGGACGGGCGGCCGTTCACCCAGGCCGACCTCGCAATGTCGGGTGGGCGAACCTGGCAGTCCATGCTGCTGCCGCCGACCGGCTGAGCTTTCGGCGACTCAGCCCGTTCCTGTGCGCCGGTGGCGCGTTGGAGGGATGCCCGCAGACACCTCAGAGGGGGTTGAGAATCCGCTGCAGGAACTGGCGGGTCCGCTCGTGCTGCGGATCGCCGATGACCGACTCCGGTGGGCCCTGCTCGAGGATCACTCCCTGGTCGGTGAACAGCACATGGTTGGAAACCTGTCTGGCGAACTGGATTTCGTGGGTCACCACCACCAGTGTCCAACCTTCCACTGCGAGATCCTTGATGACCCCCAGCACCTCGCCAACGAGTTCCGGATCCAAGGCCGAGGTGGGTTCGTCGAACAGCACCAGGCTGGGTTTGAGGGCCAGTGCCCGAGCGATGCCGACGCGTTGCTGCTGACCGCCGGACAGCTGGAACGGGTACTGGTCGCGCTTGTCGGCCAGCCCCACTTGGTCCAGGAGTTCCAGCGCTTCGGCCCGTACCTGCTCGGCCGGCCGGCGCTGCACGACGACCGGTCCTACGGTCAGGTTCTCCAGCACCGTCTTGTGTGGGAACAGGTTGTGCTGCTGGAACACGAAACCGCTCTGGGCCCGGTAGCGCCGCAGTTTGTCCTTGGACACCGGCCGGGAGAAGTCGATTTCCTCGTCGCAGACGCGGATCACCCCGGCGTCGGGCACATCGAGCGCGTTGAGAGCGCGCAACAGCGTCGTCTTCCCGGAACCCGACGGCCCGATGATTGCGGTGGCGGTCCCGCGCTGCACCGTGAACGACACCCCACGGAGCACATGGTTGTCGGCGAAGGACTTTTCGATACCGTGGGCGATGACTCGGTAGTCGTTGTTGTCGGGCTTGGGATGAGTCATCGTGCGACGAACCTTTCCAGTCGATGTTCCACCCGGTTCTGGGCAAACGAGAGCGCCAGGCAGATCACCCAGTAGTAGGCGGCCGCGGTGGCGTACAGCGCGAAGAACTCGAAGGTCGGCGCCGCGGCGATCTGGGCGGTCCGCAACAGCTCGGTGACCAGGATGGTCGACGCCAGCGAGGTGTCTTTCACCAGGGAGATCAGGGTGTTCGACAGGGGTGGCACCGCGACGCGGGCGGCCTGCGGGAGGATGATGCGACGCAGCGCACCCGCATAGCCCAGTCCGATGGTGTCGGCGGCTTCCCACTGTCCCTTCGGGATGCTCTGGATCGCCGAGCGGATGATCTCGGCGGCATAGCCGCCGACGTTCAGGCTGAACGCGATCACGGCGGCGGGGAACGGGTCGATCTTGATGCCGAACTCCGGCAGCGCGTAGAACACGATGAACAACTGCACCAGCAGCGGTGTCCCGCGGATGATCGAAATGTAAAGTCGCGCAACGTTGGTCAGGATCACATTTGGGGACAGTCGGGCCAAGGCCACCGCCAGCGCGATCACCAGCCCGATCACGAAGCTGATGATGGTCAGGGGGATGGTCTTGGTGATCGCCGCCCTGGCCATGGGCAGCAGGTTCTCGCTGATCAGTGCCCACGCTGATCTCGCTGGCTGGCCGTCGGTGCGCTGGACCGTGCCGGAGGCATCGGCTTTGAGGTACTTCTGCGAGATCGCCGCCAGGGTGCCGTCATCACGCAGTTCGTCGAGGGCGTTGTTCAGGTCCGGCAGCAGGCCGCTGTCCTTGCGCGCCGCGAAGCCCTGCTCGCTCTTCTGTCCCGTCGTGCCGGCGATCCTGACCGAGGTGTCACCGGTTTCAGCCAGGTAGGCGTACACCGCCAGGCTGTCGTTGATGGTGGCGTCCACCCGGCCCTGGTTCAACAGTTTGATGGCCTGGGTGAAGCCCTCGACCACCTCGACGTGGGCACCGGCGTCCCGGGCGACCTGCGACCAGTTGCTGGTGGCGGATTCGGCGGCCACCTTGCCCGGCAGGTCGGCCAGCGAGGTGATCGAGTCGTCGTCGGCCCGGGTGACGATCACGCCCTCGCCGATCGCGTAGGGCTCCGACATGTCGTACTTGGCCTGGCGCTCCGCGGTGATGGTCACCTGGTTGGCGACCACGTCGAACCGCTTGGCCCCCAGCGCGGCGAAGATCGAGTCCCACGGCGTCTCGACGAACTCCACCTGCAGCCTGAGCTTGTCGCCCACCGCACGGGCCACGTCGACGTCGTAACCCGAGAGCTGACCGGTCGCCGGATCGTGGAAGCTGAACGGCGAATACGTGCCCTCAGTGCCGACGCGCAGCACGCCCGCGGACAGCACGGGATTGTCTGCGGAATTGCTTTCAGGGCGAGTGCCGCAGGCGGCGAGCACCAGGGCCGCCAGCACGAGCACCGCCAGCGCCGCCCGGCGCGGGTAATGGTTCACCGGCGGAAGTTAGCAACGGCGGCGTACCCGCTCAAGGTTTGCGCTCAGCCGGATTCCGGGCCGAGATCGGTGTTTGGTGCGTTCTCCTCGCACATCGCCAAAACGTAGGTTTGGGCGAGACGTCAGATGTACATCGCGGGGTCGATGTAGCTGGTCGGGTCGACGCCGGGTTCGCGCTGCTTCTCGGTGCGGTGCCGCACCACGGCGGGGATGCCGGTGGCGATGGATTCCGCCGGCACATCATGGGTGACAACGGAATTGGCGCCGATGGCGCTGTCGTCACCGACGGTGAGTGGTCCGAGCACCTTCGCTCCCGCCCCGACGGTGACCCGGTTCCCGATGGTGGGGTGGCGTTTGCCCTGGCTCAGCGAGCGGCCGCCGAGTGTCACACCGTGATAGACCATGACGTCGTCACCGATCTCGGTGGTCTCGCCGATCACCACGCCCATACCGTGGTCGATGAAGAACCGCCGGCCGATGGTGGCGCCCGGGTGGATCTCGATGCCGGTGCAGAACCGGGTGAGCTGGGCCAGGAGTCGCGCTGCGCCGCGCCCCCGCGGCCGCGCCCACAGTCGGTGCGCGATCCGATAGGACCAGATGGCGTGCAGCCCCGAATACACCAGCGCGTTCTCCAGATCCCCGCGGGCGGCCGGGTCATGCGACCGGGCGTTGCTCAGATCCTCGCGCAGGGTGCCGATCAGCGACACGTCAGTCCCTGATGTGTTCGAACAGCGCCGTGGATATGTAGCGCTCGCCCAGGTCCGGGACCACCACGACGATCAGCTTGCCGGCATTCTCCGGTCGCTTGGCCAATTCCAGTGCGGCCCAGACGTTCGCGCCGGCCGAGATGCCACCGAGGATGCCCTCCTCGGTGCCCAGGGCCCGGGCCACCCGGATGGCGTCGTCGAACCCGACGTCGACGATCTCGTCGTAGATCCCGCGGTCGAGCACCTCGGGGATGAAGTTCGGGCCGATGCCCTGAATCTTGTGCGGGCCGGGATCGCCACCGTTGAGGATCGGCGAGTCCTTGGGCTCCACGCCGACGATCTGTACCCCGGGCTTGCGCCCCTTGAGCACGTGTCCGACTCCCGTGAGGGTGCCGCCGGTGCCGATGCCGGCGACGAAGATATCGACCCCGCCGTCGGTGTCGGCCCAAACTTCCTCGGCGGTGGTCTTTTCGTGGATTTCCGGATTGGCCGGGTTGGCAAACTGATCGGCGGCCACCGCGTTGTGGGTGTCGGCGATGATCTGCTTGGCCTTGGCCACCGCACCGGCCATGCCTTCCGAGCCGGGGGTCAGCACGATACTGGCACCGAAGGCGCGCAACAGCACTCGGCGTTCCACCGACATCGTGTCGGGCATGGTCAGGACCACCTTGTAGCCGCGCGCCGCGCCGACCATGGCCAGTGCGATACCGGTGTTACCGCTGGTCGCCTCGACGATGGTGCCGCCGGGGCGCAGCTCACCGGAGGCCTCGGCCGCGTCGATTATCGACACGCCGATCCGGTCCTTGACACTGTTGGCCGGGTTGTAGAACTCCAGCTTGGCCACGACCTGCGCGCCCAGCCCCTCGGTCAGCCGGTTCAGCCGGACCAGTGGGGTGCGGCCGACGAGTTCGGTGACGTTGGCGTAGATCTTGCCCATGTTTCGACCTTAGTCTGGGAGTAAATGTGGACGAGCGGCTATGCGCCGCCCTCGGCGATGCGTCGCACCGCGCGGATGAACACGTCGATTTCGTCGAAGGTGTTGTAGAAGGCGAACGACGGACGGACCGTGGTCTCCAGCCCCATCCGGCGCAGGATCGGCTGCGCGCAGTGGTGCCCGGCGCGGACCGCGATGCCCTCGGCGTTGAGGGCCTTGCCCACCTCGAGCGGTTCGTGGCCGGCCAATACGAACGACAGCACGCTCGCCTTCTCCGCGGCGGTTCCGACCAGCCGGACACCGGGGATGTCACCCAGCAGGGGAGTCGCGTACTCGAGCAGCGCGTGTTCATGGGCCGCGATCCGTTCGATGCCGACCTCTTCGACATAACGCAGCGCCGCACCCAGACCCACCGCATCGGCGATGTTGCCGGTGCCGGCCTCGAACTTGTTCGGCAGTCCCTGATAGATCGACCGTTCGAGGGTGACATCGGCAATCATGTTGCCGCCCAACTGATATGGCGGTGTCTCGGCCAGCGCCTCCTCGGTGCCGTAGAGCACACCGATACCGGTGGGGCCGAAGATCTTGTGGCCGGAGAACACGAAGAAGTCGGCACCCAGCGATTGGACGTCGATCGGGATGTGCGGAACGGACTGCGCTCCGTCGATGAGCACCCGGGCGCCGTAGCGGTGCCCGAGTTCGACGATCTTGTGCACCGGTGTCACCGTGCCGAGTGCATTGGAGACCTGGGTTGCCGCAACCAGTTTGGTGCGTGGGCCGAGCAGATCCTCGAACTCGTTCAGCAGCAGGTTGCCGGCGTCGTCGACCGGGGCAACCTTGAGTACCGCGCCGGTCTGCTGGGTCAGAACCTGCCACGGCACGATGTTGGCGTGGTGTTCCAGGTGGGTGATGACGATCTCGTCGCCCGGACCCACATGTTTACATCCCCAGGCTGCAGCCACCAGGTTGATCGCCTCGGTGGTGCCGCGTACGAAGATGATCTGCTCGGACTGGGGTGCGCTGATGAACCGCCGGACCGTCTCCCGAGCCTCTTCGTAGGCATCCGTGGCGCGTGCTGCCAATTCGTGCGCGGCCCGGTGGATGTTGGAGTTCTCGTGTTCGTAGAAGTGGCTGAGCCGGTCGATCACCACCCGCGGCTTTTGGGTGGTCGCCGCGTTGTCGAACCAGATGAGCGGCTTGCCGTTGACCGTCTCGCGCAGGATCGGGAAGTCGGCGCGCAGCGTGTGGACGTCGAAAACCTCGTGGCCGTCCGGGATGTGTGGGAGCGGCGCGGGCGCAGCCACCGTGGGTGAACCGGACAGGAAGTAGTAGTTCGATTCGTCGCCGGGACCGGTGTAGGCCGGTGTGGGGGCCGGGTCCCGGGCCCAGTCGAATCCGGTCACGGTGGGTGCCGAACTCGGCCAGGTGGGCGTCACCTCCCGGGGCGCTGTGGGCGTCGTGGGGGTGCTACCTGCGATGACGCCCGGGGTGGTGGGGACGATGCCCCGCGGAACCGCCCGACCGCCCAGGTCGGCGACCCCAGCCGGCAGATACGGATTGCCCGTGGTGCCCAGAGCCGTGGTGTCCGGTGCCTGGCCCCGGCGGGCCACCGGAACCGTCTGCGGCGGAACGGGTTCCGGACCCGGTGCGGTAGGCGCGGGAACCGTCACCCCCGAAGCGTCGGGAACGGCCACAAACCCCGCCGACGGGGTCACCGGGTTGGTGATGCCGCCCGCGGCGGCACCGGCCGAAGTGGCGGCGGTGAGGTCCGGCGCGGTGCCCCGCGGTGCCACGGGAACCGTCTGCGGCGGAATGAATTCCGGACCCGGAGACGTCGGCGCCGGAACACCGGTACCGCCCACTGGCAGGAACGGGGCCGCAGGTGTCACCGGATCCGCGGTGCCCACGGCGGTGGTTCCCGCCGAGGTCGCTGCGGTGAGGTCGGGTATGTTGCCGCGTGGTGCCACCGGCACCGTCTGTGGCGGTGTGTCGGGGCCGGGCCGGAAGCTCGCCGCCAAGAGCTGACCGGCCAGCGCGGCCAGTTCGGCCTCGCTGATCGGCAGCTCACTCTCGGCGTTCAGCGAGCGGTACTCACTTGTACTCATAGAACTTGTCCACCGCGACACCGTCGAGCACCGCGAGCGCGTCATCGGTCAGCACGGCCAGCGATGAGTACAGGGTCACCAGGTACGAGGCGATCGCCGAACGGTTGATCCCGGTGAAGCGCACCGACAGACCCGGTGCCTGCTCACCGACCAGGCCGGGCTGGAACAGGCCGACCACACCCTGGCGCTCCTCGCCGGTGCGCAGCAGGATGACCTTCGTCTTGCCGTTCTCCACCGCAACCTTGTCGCTGGGGATGATCGGGATGCCGCGCCAGGTGAGGAACTGGGCGCCGAAGAGGCTCACCACCACCGGCGGCACACCGCGGCGGGTGGCCTCGCGGCCGAATGCGGCCACGCCCAGCGGATGGGTCAGGAAGAAGCCGGGGGTCTTCCACACCTTGGTGATCAGCGAGTCCAGGTCATCCGGAGTCGGCCGGCCGTCGCGCGAGGCGATGGTCTGCTCCGGGGTGACCTGCGCCAGCAACCCGTACTCCGGATTGTTGATGAGCTCGGACTCCTGGCGTTCCTTGATGGTCTCGATGGTCAGCCGCAGCTGCTGGGCGATCTGGTCGTGCGGACTGGAGTAGAGATCAGAGACCCGGGTATGAATGTCCAACAGGGTCGAGACCGACCGCAGCGTGTATTCGCGCGGGCTGGTCTCGTAGTCGACGTACGTCTGCGGCAGCGGCTCTTCGCCCTCGCCGGCCTCCTCGGCATGGATCAGCACCTGATCCGGATTGACCACCCGGTTGACGCGGTAGATGCCCGCCTCGACCGGTACCCAGCTCAGTAGGTGCAGCAGCCACCGCGGGGTGATCGTGGACAGCTGGGGGACGGTTTTGGTGGCGTTGGCAAGCTGCCTGGCGGCGAGATCGCCGAGCGCCTGGGATTCATTCTCTGCGGATGTCATCGCATTCCTCCGACTCGTTGGGGCGGCCCCAATCTTGATGCAGCTGCCACCCTATTGCACACCGTTACCGCCCGCGTGAGCGGAAGTGTATTGGCTCAGTGTGAGTAAAAGTCTTTCGATGTCGTCGTGCGTATGCCGTATGGTGTGGGGCATGCATCAGGTCGCACAGCCGCGCATTGTCTCCACGCGCTGCCTCGTCGTGCGCTGTTGTTGTTGATTTTCTGACGCCGCAATCCCTCTGCGTTTCGCCGCCCGAGAGTCCCCGAGGCTCCAAGCGTGCGGACACGCGCTGCTCAGCACCCAGAAAGTCAACCCAGCATGACCGCTGCAGTCTCACCCATCCGCGCCCCGCTGCGTGCCGCTCCGACGGTCACCGTCCGTCGCCGGGTGCAACCGCGCCCGACCGTCGACCTGACTCGGTTGGCGCGCTACCGCGGTGGTACCTACTCCCACACCGTGGACAAGATCGTTTTCGTCGACGGGAGCACCGCCCGCACCGATCTCATCCGGCTCAACCCGGGTGTGCAGGCGTACTCGCTGGATTTCACCGCGACCGCGCCCACCCGGCCTTCGCGCTACGAGGTGCGGTCGTGGACGGCGGTGCCCAACCTGCACGCGCACGCCCACGAGGTCGAAATCGACTGGATCCTGCGTAACTCGGTACCCCGCCTGGCGGTTGCCGAGCTGAGCCGCCGACTGCGTGCGGCCGGCTATCCCCTGGGCGCGGGGAACATCAGTGAGCACGAGGCGATCGCCGCGACGCAGGCCGCGATCTGGAATCTCACCAACGATCTCGAACTCGACGACCGTCCGCTCAACGTGCCCGCGCGCATCAGCCGCACCACCGGTGCGCTGACCGTCGAGTTCGACGATGACCGTGAATTGGCAAGTTACACCGTCGTTGTCGTTGCCGATGGCCCGGCAACGGTGATCCTGCACTCTTCGGTGGACGGCCGAGACTGGCGGGAAGTGGCCGCCTCGACGGTGTCGGTGGAGGGCACCGGCGCCTACCGCCGGGTGCTCGGCGTGGGCGCCACCGTAGCCGAGATCCGATATGGCCACGGCAGCGTCGGTCACCGCTTCTACCGGCTGACGGTCGACGGGCGCGCCGAGATAGCCGACGTCACGTTCACCCTGTCCGGCTCGGGCAATTACCGCAATCCGGAACGGATCGTGGCGCTGTACGGCTATCTGCTCGATGGCGCCCGCCGGGCACGTGCCCGGGCCACCGCGCCCCGGCTGGCCGCGGCGGCCGCGACCGTGTCGGACGGGCTCGTGGGTCCGTTCCGGCTGGCGGCAACCGATCGCGCCGCGCTCGACGCGGGCGACGCGCAGGTGGTCGACGCCGAGGGGACGGTGATCACCGAACCGCTACACCCGGGTGCCGGTTTCTTCCTCCGGGTGCCGGCGGGCACCACATCGGCGACGGTCACCATGACCGTCCCCGGCAGCCAGGACGGATACGGCGGTCGTGTCATCGCCGGGGTGGCCCGGGACGAGACCACCAGTCGGCTCACCCCGCTGGCGCTGGCGGTGCCGGCTGAACTCGTCGTCGATTTCGACATCGACTGGGCGTAGGGAGACACGCCGTGACCGCACCCGCCACGGAGTACGAGCACGCCTATTGGAGTTGGCAGCTTCGCGCCCGCTGCCAGGCGTTCCCCACCGAGCTGTTCTTCCCGGAGGAGGAGAAGCGCAAGCGTATCCGCCGGGAGCGTGAGGAGTTGGCGAAGCGGATCTGCCGTGACTGCCCGGTGCGTGAGCTGTGCCGCGACCACGCGCTGAGAACACCCGAGCGGCACGGCGTCTGGGGTGCGATGACGACCCGGGAGCGGTTGCGGGTATCCGCGCTCGCCTCGTGAGGCAGGCTTGGGCTCGTGAGAGACAACGTGTTGATCGTGCACTGGCACGACCTCGGCCGGTATCTGGGTGTCTACGGCCATGCCGATGTACACAGTCCGCGGCTGGATGAGCTCGCCGCGCAGGGGATTCTGTTCACCCGCGCGCACGCCACCGCGCCGCTGTGCTCACCGTCGCGGGGATCGTTGTTCACCGGCCGCTACCCGCAGGGCAACGGGCTGGTGGGGTTGGCGCATCACGGCTGGGAATACCGTCCCGGCGTGCGGACGATGCCCGCCATACTCTCCGAATCAGGCTGGCATACAACGCTTTTCGGTATGCAACACGAGACGAGTGTGCCGTCCCGGCTCGGCTTCGACGACTACGACGTATCGAACTCCTACTGCGAGTACGTGGCGGAGCGCGCGACGGAATGGCTGCGCGACCCGCCGGACCGCCAATTCCTGTTGACCGCCGGATTCTTCGAAACCCACCGGCCCTTCCCGAATGAGCGCTACCCACCGGCCGACCCCGCACGGGTCGACGTGCCCGACTACCTGCCCGACACCGCGGCTGTTCGGCAGGACCTGGCCGAGTTCTATGGTTCGATCACGGTTGCCGACGCCGCGGTGGGGCGGTTGCTGGACGTGCTCGACGAGACCGGGTTGGCGGCGAACACCTGGGTCGTCTTCATGACCGACCACGGGCCGGCACTTCCGCGGGCGAAGTCGACGCTCTACGACGCCGGTACCGGGATCGCGTTGATCATCCGGCCGCCGCGTGGCCGTCCGGGCGAGGGACTGGTGTACGACGAGTTGTTCAGCGGGGTGGATCTGCTGCCGACACTGCTGGATCTGCTCGGGGTTGCGGTACCTGCCGACATCGACGGCCTATCGCATGCCGATAATTTGCTGAACGCCCATACCGAGGTGCGTTCTGCAGTGTATTCGGCGAAAACGTATCACGATTCTTTCGACCCGATCAGGGCGATAAGGACCAAGGAATTCAGCTATATCGAGAATTATGCCCGCCGACCATTGCTGGACCTGCCGTGGGATATCGAGGAGAGCGCAGCGGGACAGGCCGTCGCGTCCTACGTCACCGAACTTCGCCCGGAGCGCGAACTCTACGACCTCGTCGCCGACCCGACCGAACGAAATAACTTGTTCACCACGGGAGATGTCGCAAAGGCGGAGGAAGTTGGGCGGGATCTGGCACTGTCGCTCCATGATTGGCGAGCCAGGACCAATGACGTGATCCCGTCGGACTTCGCTGGGACCCGGATATCCGAGCGTTACACCCAGACGTATGCGCGCATCAACGGGATTCCGTATCCCAGCAGGTCCGCCGTCGCGGTCGAGCGAGGCATTGAACCCGGTTGAATGCAATCGTTTTGTTCACCATGAACAAAACGCCGGATATGCAATTCGAATCAATTGACAGTAGGCTTTGCTCCTATGCCGCACCACGCCAACGCATACCTGGTTCTCGCGTCGCAGCGCAGCGGCAGCACCCTGCTGGTCGAGTCGTTGCGTGCCACCGGCGTGGCGGGTGAGCCGCAGGAGTTCTTCCAGTACCTGCCCGAGACCTCGATGTCGCCGCAGCCGCGCGAATGGTTCGCCGATGTGACCGACGAATCGATCCTGCGTCTGCTCGATCCGATCGTGGAGGGCAAACCCGATCTGGCGCCGGCCGAAATCTGGCGGGACTACATCCGCACCGTGGGCCGGACCCCGAACGGGGTGTGGGGCGGCAAGCTGATGTGGAACCAGACTCCGCTGCTGTTGCAGCGCGCCAAGGATCTGCCCGAGCGATCGGGGGACGGACTGTTGGCCGCGATCCGCGACGTGGTCGGGTCCGACCCGGTGCTGGTCCACGTCCACCGTCCCGACGTCGTCTCCCAGGCGGTGTCGTTCTGGCGGGCGGTGCAGACCCGGGTGTGGCGGGGACGGCCCGATCCGGTGCGTGATGCGCGCGCCGAGTATCACTGCGGTGCCATCGCCCACGTGGTGTCGATGCTGCGCGCGCAGGAGGACGGCTGGCAGACCTGGTTCGCCGAGGAGAACGTCGAACCGCTGGACGTGCCCTACCCGGTGTTGTGGCGCAACCTGACTCAGGTCGTCGGCGACGTGCTGGAGGCGCTGGGGCAGGACCGGCGGCTGGCCCCCGCCCCGGTGTTGGAGCGGCAGGCCGACCAACGGTCCGACGAGTGGGTGGAGCGCTACCGCGCCGAGGCCGAGCGGGAAGGACTGCCACTGTGATTTCGACGGAGCGCTGCGAGGGACGAGCAGGGCGGAGGAGTGAACGAATGGGCTCTGTGATTCGACGGAGCGCTGCGAGGGACGAGCAGGGCGGAGGAGTGAACGAATGGGCTCCGTGAGCATCTCCGCCGACGGTGCGACAGCGGACTCCACGCACGTCGACGAACTTCGCCTCTTGGAGGCCGAGGCCGTCCACATCATCCGCGAGGTGGTCGCCGAGCTCACCAAGCCGGTGCTGCTGTTCTCGGCCGGCAAAGACTCCATCGTGCTGCTTCGGCTGGCGGAGAAGGCATTTCGGCCGTCACCGTTGCCGTTCCCGGTGCTGCACGTCGACACCGGCCACAATTTTGCCGAGGTCATCGAATTTCGCGACCGCCGCGTCACCGAGCAGGGACACACGCTGATCGTCGGGTCGGTGCAGGAGACCATCGACAGCGGGCGCGTCGCCGACCCGGGAGCGGGCGCGTCGCGCAACCGTGAGCAGACCCGCACGCTGCTGGATGCGTTGGAGGCCGGTGGATTCGACGCCGCGTTCGGCGGCGCGCGCCGTGATGAAGAGCGAGCACGGGCAAAAGAACGGATCCTGAGCTTCCGCGACGAGTTCGGCCAGTGGGATCCGCGGGCGCAGCGGCCCGAGCCGTGGTCGCTGTACAACGGCCGGATCCGCAAGGGCGAGCAGGTCCGCGTGTTCCCACTGTCCAACTGGACCGAGCTGGACATCTGGCGTTACATAGAACTGGAAGGTCTCGAACTGCCGTCGATCTACTTTGCGCACGAACGCGAGGTGGTGGCGCGCGACGGCATCCTGCTGGCGGTGTCGGAGTACGTCCGTCCCGAGGGCGACGAAACTTCCGCCGTGGAATGGGTGCGCTACCGCACCGTCGGAGATCTGACCATCACCGGCGCGGTGCGGTCCCGGGCCACCGACATCCCCGGCGTTATCGCCGAGATCTCGGCCGCCACCGTCTCCGAGCGCGGCGAAACCCGTGCGGACGACCGGACTTCGGTGGCCGCTATGGAGGACCGCAAGCGCGAGGGATATTTCTGATGACACGGCAACTGCTCCGGATAGCCACCGCGGGTTCGGTGGACGACGGGAAGAGCACCCTGATCGGCCGGCTGCTGCACGACACCGACAGCCTGCCGCTCGACCACCTCGAGGCGGTCACCGACGACGACGGTGTGGCCGACCTCGCGGCGCTGTCCGACGGCCTGCGCGCCGAACGCGAACAGGGCATCACCATCGACGTGGCCTACCGGTTCTTCTCCACGCAGTCCCGCAGCTACATCCTGGCCGACACCCCCGGCCACGAGCGTTACACCCGCAACATGTTCACCGGCGCGTCCAACGCCCACGTGGCGATCCTGCTGGTCGACGCGCGCGCGGGTGTGCTCAGGCAGACCCGCCGGCACGCCCGCATCGCGAAACTGCTTGGCATCACGCACTTTGTCGCCACCGTCAACAAGATCGACCTGGTCGATTTCGACCCGGTTCGGTTCGCCGAGGTGGAAGGCGATCTGCGGCGGATGGCCGACCGGCTGGGGGCCGCTGATCTCACCGTCATCCCGATCGCGGCCAAACACGGTGACAACGTGGTGCAGTCGTCCGAGCGGACCCCGTGGTACCAGGGGCCCACGCTGCTGGAGTACCTGGAGAACGTCGAGCTCTCGGCACCCCAACCGGAAGCGTCACATCTGCGGCTACCGGTGCAGTGGGTGTCCCGTCCGACAGCCGAACAGCGGCGCCGCTACACCGGACGACTGGCGGCCGGCACGCTGCGGGTCGGCGATCCGGTGGTCTCGCTGCCGGCGGGGACCCGGTCGGTGGTGACCGCCCTGGACACCCTCGACGACACCCGTGGCACTGCGGTGGCACCGTTGTCGGTGTCCATCGAGCTCGCCGACGACATCGACGTGGGGCGCGGAGACGTATTCGTCAGTGCCGCAACGGATGCCGTGTTGCCCGTGCTGGCCCGGGAGCTCGACGCGACCGTCTGCTGGTTCACCGAGACCCCGCTGCGGGCCGGGGACCGCGTCGCCCTGAAACAGGGGACGCGCACCGTCCGGGCCACCCTGCAGGGACTGCACTCCCGGCTGGATCCCGAGACGCTGGACGATCTCGACGGACCGGTCGAGTTGGCGCTCAACGACATCGGAGCGGTGACACTGCGCACCAGTTCGGTGGTGGTGGCCGACCCCTACTCCGACAACCGGGACAACGGCGCGTTCATCCTGATCGACGAGACCTCCAACGACACCGTCGGTGCGGGTACCATCACCGAGGCGCGCGAGGTCAAACCGGGAGCGCAGACCCGCAACGACATCCGCTGGCACCCGTCCTCTCTGGACCGCGAATACCGTTGGGGGAAAACGGGTCAGCGCGGGGCGACCATCTGGTTCACCGGGCTGCCGGCGTCGGGAAAGTCGACGGTGGCCGTCGCGGTGGAACGCGCGCTGGTCGAGTCCGGTCAGGTCGCCTACCTGCTCGACGGCGACAACCTGCGGCACGGCCTGTCCGACGACCTCGGCTTCTCGGCCGGTGACCGGGCCGAGAACATCCGCCGAGTCGGACATCTGACCCGACTGCTCGCCGACTCCGGGGTGGTGGCACTGGCCGCGCTGGTGTCGCCGCTGAAGTCCGACCGGGAGATCGCTCGCCAACTCAACGAGGCCGCCAAACTGCCGTTCCTCGAGGTGCACATCGCGACATCACTGGCCGAGTGCGAGAGGCGGGACCCCAAGGGGCTCTACGCCCGTGCCCGCGCGGGTGAGTTACGCGGGCTCACCGGGGTGGACGCACGGTACGAACCGCCGGAGGACGCCGACCTGGTGCTCGACACCGCCGGCGCTGATATCGATCACCTGGTTGTCCGGGTACTCGAGGTGCTCAAGGCCGCGCAGGAGTGAGGCCGCCGGCAATGAAGGTTGGCGGGCGGGCGTCGGGCACACCTCGATGGGCCTTATCGAGGGAATGAGCATGGAGCCGAGGAGCGCCTGCGTGGGCGCCAAAGCCGGGGCAAAGGTGGCCACGGTCACCATCGGATCGCCATGTCGATTCCGTTCGTCAGCGCCGTAAGGCTTTGCCGGACAGCCAGTTTCCGAAGAACTGTGCGGCCTGCACGATCACGATGATGGTCAGGACTGCGGTCCACGTGACCCACCAGTTGAATCTCTGATAGCCGTACACGATGGCGAAGTTCCCCAGCCCGCCGCCACCGACCGAGCCGGCCACCGCGGTCATGTCGACCACCGCGATGAAGACGAATGTGTAGCCGAGGATCAGCGGTCCGAGCGCCTCGGGCAGCAGCACCCGGGTGATGATCCGAAACGGGCTGGCGCCCATCGCTTGTGCCGCCTCGACCGCGCCGGGGTCGATCGACACCAGGTTCTGCTCCACGATGCGCGAGATACCGAACGTCGCGGCGATCACCAGCGCGAAGATGGCGGCCCGGGTGCCGATCGTGGTACCCACCACCGACAGCGTCAGCGGGCCGATCGCGACGATGAAGATGATGAACGGTATGGGGCGCACGAAGTTCACGATGATGTTGAGGATGGTGTAGACCCAGGTTTTCTCCAGGATCCCACCCCGACGGGTGGTGTACAGCAGCACCCCGACGACCAACCCGAACAGGCCGCCGAGCACCAGGGTGGTCACCACCATCTGCAGCGTCTGCCAGACCGACTCCCAGAAGATCGGCCGCAGCACCTCCCAATCGATGTTCATCGCAGCTCCTGCACGTCGATCTCCGAACTCAGTTGTGCCACAAACTCATCGACCGCGGTGTCGGATCCTCGCACGGCGAGCGTGATGTTGCCGACCGACCGGCCCTTCAGCGCCTGGATACCGCCGTAGACGAAGTCGAAGTCGACATCGGATACCCGCAGGGCGCGGGCCAGGACGCTGCCGGCGCGGTCCTCATCCGAGACCTTCAGTGCCACGAGTCGGCCCGGATGACGCTGGGACAGTTCCCGGGCGTCGGTGGCCGAGGGCTTGTCGTGCAGCGAGTGGGCGACGATCCGCCGGGTGAGTTCGGTCTGCGGTTCGGAGAAGACGGCGTAGACGTCGCCTTCTTCGACCAGGACCCCGCGATCCAGGACGGCAACCCGGTCGGCGATTCTGCGAACCACGTCCATTTCATGGGTGATGACGACGACGGTGATACCGAATTCGGAGTTCACCCGCTTGAGCAGTTGGAGTACGTCGTTGGTGGTCTGCGGGTCGAGCGCCGACGTGGCTTCGTCGGCCAACAGGATCTTCGGGTTGGCGGCGAGCGCGCGAGCGATACCGACCCGCTGCTTCTGGCCGCCGGACAGCTGCCGCGGATACGACCATGCCTTTTCGGCCAGGCCGACAAAGTGCAGCAGCTCGGCGATGCGATTCCGATGCTGCTCGGCCGGAACTCCGGCCGCCTCCAGAGCGAACGCGATGTTGCCGTACACGGTCCGCGAGTTGAGCAGGTTGAACTGCTGAAACACCATGCCGATGCGGGTGCGCAGGGTCCGGATCTGTTTGGCGCTCAAGGTTGTTACGTCTGCGCCCTCGATGATCACCTGACCGGATGTGGGCCGTTCGAGCGCATTGATCATGCGCACCAGCGTGCTCTTGCCCGCGCCGGATCCGCCGATGATCGCGTAGATGCTGCCCGCTTGGATGCTCAGCGTCACCGAATCGAGCGCTTCGAAGGTTTCCTTGGAGCCTTCGACGGGATAGGTCTTGGTGAGATCGACGAATTCGACGATGGCTGTCATGCGCTCTCCTTGCGCCGGGCCGATTCAGTTCGCACGGATCTGCGCCTCGAGGTTCCGGCTGATTCGCTGCAGTTGATCGGCCGGGTTGTCGACGATCACCGCGGTGCCCTTCGAGGCGTCGACGACGGCCTTGGTCACTTCCGGGTTGTGGTACAGCTCGACGATCTTGCGGTACGTCGGGTTGTCCTTGTCCACTTCGCGTGAGACGAACGCATTGATGTAGGGCTCGGCGGCGGGACTGTTCGGATCGTCGTTGTAGATGGCCGACGACGGATCCAAGTTCGCGTCGAGGGCGAACCCGTTGTTGATCACGGCCGCAGCAAGCGACGGTAGCGCGGTCACCGTCTGTTGCGCCGCAATCGGAACCACCCGCACCCGTGACCCCGCTTGATCGACATCGGCCGGGGTGGACAGCGTGCTGCCGCCGCCGCGGAGCCGGACCAGGCCCGCTTGCTGCAGGACCAGCAGTGCGCGGGCCTGATTGGTGGGGTCATTGGGGATGGCGACCTCGGCAGCGTCGGGCAGCTCCGCGACCGATTTGTAGCGCTGCGAGTACAGGCCCAGCGGGACCACGACCGTCGACCCAATGGGGGTGAGGTCCTGGTTGGCCGCCACATTGTAGCTGGCCAGGAATTGCAGGTGCTGGAACAGGTTTAGGTTGGTCTGCCCCTGCGCCAGGGCCGGGTTGGGCTGGGAGTAGTCGGCGAAATTCACCATCCGGATGGTGATGCCCTCGTCGGAGGCCAGCCGCTGCAGGATCGGCCAGAAGTCGGCGCCGCCCTCGGTGGTGCCGATGGTGACGACATCGGCCTGCTGTCCACGCAGGATCGCGTCGGGACCGCCGAACAACGAGAACGTCAGCCCGACCAACAGCAGGACGCTCACCACCGCCCCGGCCACCACCAGGCTGCGGTCCCGTTTGGGCTTCGGGGGTAGCCAGTGCAGGTCCTGTCCGCGCGTGTCGTCGGGCTTTTCGGGTGTCGTCACCGGTACCGCCTCACTTCCGTTCACAGCTCGGTTGTCGCCAATGGCGTCACCCGAGTCGGTCGTTTACAGCAGCCGCCGTACATCCCGGTCTGCCGCGGCGGGCGTGGACATGGCTGGCGCCCGGCGCGTCGGGCCGCAATGAATCACTCAGCCCTCGGTGGCCTCACCCCGTTGGATGAGGATGTCCTCAGGTCGGATGTCGGCGGTGAAGTACGGCTTGAGATCCTGGTCGAAGAGTGCGGCCAGGGTTCCGTTGTCGCGGAGCTCGATGATCTGCTCGCTCACCCAGTCACGCAGGTCGGTGTTGCCCTTCTTGACGGCTGGGGCGATGAACGAACGCGGGCCGATTTCCTTGATACCCACCGAGAATGCCGGGTTGTCCTTGGTCCAGGCGAATAGATATGAGTTGTCGTCCGCCAGGGCTGTGACTCGGCGATCCTTGAACGCCTGGAATTGCTGTGTCTTCGAGTCGAACTTGACCAGGTTGATATCGGGGTGGCTCTGGGTGAAGTACGCCTCCGCGGTGGTTCCCTTGGTCACCGCCACCTCCTTGCCCTTCAGCTGTGCGACGTCGGTGACCCGTGCGTCGTTGGGGGAAGCCACACCGATGGACACCTTCATGTACGGTTCGGCAAAGTCGACCACCTCTTTGCGCTCAGGTGTCACCGTGAAGTTCGCCAGTACCAGGTCGACCTTGTCCGACTTGAGGGCATCGACCCGGCTGTCGGCGTTGACCTGGACCCACTCCGCCTGCACACCGAGATTCTGTGCCAGTCGGTTGCCGATGGACACGTCGAAACCGGCCCGGGTGCCGTCGTTCTCGACATAGCCGTAGGGAGGCAGGTCGCCGAACGTGGCGATGCGCAGCTTGCCCGCGGACTTGATGTTATCGATCGAAGAATCCGAACCTCCCGACCCTGCGGAGCAGGATGCCAGCACGATCGCCAGCAGCCCGGCGAGTAGCGTGCGATGTAGGTGTTTCATCGTTACTCCTGTCACTCGGTGTGATTGGTTCCAGACGGATGTGATCCGAGAGACGTTCTCGGGTTATGGGTTTCGGACGTCGGCAGCGGGGCCATGCTGGCAAGGAACCGCACCGCACGGTCGGTGCGCGGCGCCGTGAAGAAGTCCTGTCCGGGGGTGGCTTCGACGATCTTCCCGCCGTCGAGGAAGAGCACCGTATCGGCCACCCGGCGGGCGAACTCCATTTCGTGGGTGACGACGATCATCGTTATGTCACTGCGCGCGAGACCGAGCAGAACCTCGAGCACATCACTGACCATCTCCGGGTCGAGGGAGGCGGTGACCTCGTCGAACAGCATGAGTTCGGGCTTCATCGCCAGCGCACGCACGATCGCGACCCGCTGCTTCTGACCACCGGACAGTTGCCGGGGATACTTGTCGCGGTAGTCGAGCATTCCCACTTGCTCCAGCAGTTCGGACGTGGAGTTGTCGACTTCGGACTGCTGCCGGCGCTGGACCCTGATCGGTGCCAGCCGGACGTTCTGGGCGACGGTCAGGTTGGGAAACAGCTCGTAACTCTGGAACACCATGCCGATCCGGGTGCGCAACCCTTGCCATGACTTCTCGGACTTGTCGACCGGCACGCCGTCGAAGGCGATGGTGCCCGACTCGAATGTCTCCAGACCGTTCAGGCAGCGGATCACCGTCGACTTTCCGCTGCCGGAAGGACCGAGCAGAACCTGCACGCTGCCTCGCGGGACGTCGAAGCTGACTTCGTCGAGCACTTTGCGTGGCCCGAAGGACTTCGTCAGATCCCGGACGGACACATGCGGGTCAGCCATGGGTGCGCTCCTTTGCCCTCGTGTCCAGGCGATTTGCGGCGGCGGCCAGCGGATAGCAGGCGAGGAAGTACAGGATGAAGATGAAGCTGTACACCCAGAAGGCAGCGTCGGGATAGTTCTGCCGGTTGGCTTCCATGATCTGCTGTCCCACACTCACCACGTCGACGACACTGATAAGCAGTAGCAGCGAGGTGGTCTTGATGACCCGCGTCGCCAGGTTGATCGTCGCCGGAACCATCAGGTTCACCGATTGGGGAATCTGCACGAAACGCAGTTGCTGAAGCCGGTTCAGTGCCAGGGCGCGTGCACTTTCGATCTGCACGACGGGCACCGAAACCAGTGCGCCCCGCACGATGTCGCTCATCTCGGCCGCCACCCAGAGTGCGAAGGCCACCACGGCGACTGTCTCTCCGTCGACCCGGAAGCCGACTTCCCGGGGCAAGATGTAATAGGCCAGAAAGAGCAGAACCAGTGTCGGTACGATGCGGAAGAACTCCAGGTACAGCCGAAGGATGCCCTGCAGGATGATGCTGGGCATCGTCCGCAGTGCGCCCAACATCACACCGAGGGGCACGCCGAACAGCAGCGCGAGGGCCGAGATGCGGATCGACACCCACAGGCCACCCATCAGACGCCGGAAGTTGTCCGGGTCGAGGAGCACCTCAATTCCCGAAAGCCCCACTGCGGACCTTCCTTTCGAGGAGGGTGAGCCCGACGGACAGTGGAATCAGGATGAGTGCGTAGGAGATCACCAGCATCAACAGGTATTCATCGGTGTGGTAGTACATGCCGATCAGTACCCGGGCCTCGTTGGTGAGTTCGGGAACCGCGATGGCGGTGAAGATGGACGTCTCCTTTACGAGGAAGATCGCGTTGGCCGCGAACGGGGCGACACTGAGCGTGACGCCCTGGGGAACGATCACGAACCGTGCACTCTGCACGCGGGAGAATGCGAGCGCGCGGGCGGACTCGATCTGTATCCGCGGTACTGCTTCGAAGCCGCCGCGGAAGGCGCCGGCCATGTAGGCACCGCCCAGGAAGGCCAGCCCGACGATGGCGCATACGGCCGCTGAGAGTTTGATGCCCAGTGTCGGTAATGCGTAATAGAGGAAGAACAATTGGATCAGCAGCGGCGTGTTGCGGAACAGTTCCTCGTAGGCGGCGGCGAGTCTTGCCAAGACCGGGACGTCGAAATGGCGGACCAGCGCGACCACGATCCCGATCACGGTGGCCAGCGCGATGCCGATGGCCGATAGCCACAGTGTCGTCCAGAATCCGGCGGCGAAAATCGGGAGGGCCTGACGGATCGCCGACAAGTCCACCGTGTCACTCCCGCCTCGAGTCGCGCGCCGCCGGGCATGCGCCGAGGAGGCGGTATCACGGTAGTGAAGCGTCGATGCAGGCAACAGGGTTTGGAACATGCTGCGAAAAAGGCGCGAGCCGCGGACCTGTGCCGGCTCGTTCGACGGCAAACCTTTGAGCGGTGACACGCGAACTTCACCTGTTGGCGGCCTGGAGGAATTCGCCGGGCACACTGGCGTGGACGGCTTCAACATCGCCTATCACACCACTCCGGGCAGCTTCCTCGATGTCGCCGAACATCTGATTCCCGAACTGCGGCGGCTCGGCCGAGCGTGGGCCGGGTCCGCACCGACCACGTTGCGGCAGAGGATATTCGGTGCCGATGCCCTGCTTCCGGAGCACCATCCGGCCGCCGCGTTCCGGCGGAGAAGAATCTTGTCGATTTCATAGCTCAGGCGGGGGCACCGCCGTGAGGAACGCTGATACCAGATCGCGACAGCGTCAATATCACTGTGTGCCAGGAAGAAAGGCGGGGTTGGCTGCCTCATCTCCAGAGCCGGTCGTTCAACTGAGCGATTCGGCGCGTTTGGATCGGCGAAGGGGGGCACGAGCGTCCGTATTTGAGCGCGAAATACGGCGGCGTGTCACTGTACAAACACGGCCGCTCGGCGTGAAGCGCGCCGAATCCCGCGTTACATGGGGGCGTGCGCGGGCTGGAACACCCCGGAGCTGTCCGACTCCTCCTCGGCGCGGATCACGTGTACGACGGCGTTGATCAGGGCCAGGTGGGTGAACGCCTGCGGGAAGTTGCCCAGGTGCCGCCCGGTGCGTGGCTCGATCTCCTCGGCGTAGAGATGCAGCGGGCTGGCGAAGGACAGCAGTCGCTCACACAGGTGCCGCGCCCGGTGGAACTCGCCGATCTCGACCAACGCGGACACCAGCCAGAACGAACAGATGGTGAACGTGCCCTCCTCGCCGGTCAGTCCGTCGTCGGTCTCCTCGACGCGGTAGCGCAGCACCAGTCCGTCGTCGGTCAGCTCGTCGGCTATCGCCAGCACTGTGGCGCGGATGCGCGGGTCGTCGGACGGCAGGAACCGGGTCAGGACCGCCAGCAGCAGGGAGGCGTCCAGTGCGTCGTCGCCGTAACGCTGCGTGAGCACACCCCGCCCGTCGACACCGTTGGCGAGGATGTCGGCCCTGATCTCCTCGGCGATCGTCCGCCACTGCTGCGCGTAGGACTTCTCGCCCTGCACGGCGGCGAGTTTCGAACCGCGGTCCAAGGCCACCCAGCACATGATCTTGCTCGAGGTGAAGTGCTGCGGCTCACCGCGCACCTCCCAGATACCGCGGTCGGGTTCACGCCAGTGCTTGATGGCCTCCTCGACCTGTTCCTTTAGCACCGGCCACAGCATCTCCGGGATCTGTTCCCGCGATTTGGAGTGCAGATAGACCGAGTCGAGCATGGTGCCCCAGATGTCGTGCTGCATCTGGTTGTAGGCGCCGTTGCCGATGCGCACCGGCCGTGAGTTGTCGTAACCCGACAGGTGGTGGAGTTCTTCTTCGACGAGACTGCGTTCCCCGCCGACGCCGTACATCACCTGCAGGGGATGGCGTTCACCGTCGTTGGCGCCCGACACATCGGCGATGAAGGCGAAGAAATCGTCGGCCTCGCGGTCCAGGCCGAGTGTGTACAGACCCCACAACGCGAATGTGGAGTCACGCACCCAGGCGTAGCGGTAGTCCCAATTGCGTTCACCCTGTGGCGTTTCCGGCAATGACGTGGTGCTGGCCGCCAGCAGTGCGCCGGTGGGCGAGTAGGTCAGGCCCTTGAGTGTGAGCGCACTGCGCTGCAGGTACGACCGCCACGGATGGTCGGGGAAGTCGCCGATGTTGATCCACTGCCGCCAGCACTCGCTGGTCTTCCACATCTTGTCGGCGGCTTCCTCGAACGTGCGCGGCGCCGGATGCTTGGACCAACTCAACGCCACGAAGACGGTGTCACCCTCGGTGAGCCGGGTACGGGCGCGCGCTTCGTGTCCCTCCAGGCCGAGTCGCAGGTTGGTCGTCAGCCGCAACGTCGGGTGCGCGTCGGGGTTGCGTGCCGCCCGCGCGATGGCCTCACCGTAGGCCTGGGCGGAGTACTCCCAGGCGGCCGGGATGCGGTGGTAGTCGAACGACGGCTCGCAGTTCATCACCAACTCCACGGTGCCGGACACGCAACGGACGGTGCGCAGCAGGATGTGCTCGGCGTCCCAGTCCATCGGGGTGCGGCGGTGGGTGCGCGACCGCGAATCGATGTCGTGCCATGGTCCCATCACCAGCGCCTCGCGTACCACCAGCCAGCCGGTGTGGGTCTGCCAGGTGGTCTCCAGGATGAGGCTGCCCGGCAGATAGCGACGCGCCGAGGGCACCGCGACGCCGTAGGGAGCCAACCTGAAGTGCCCGGCGCCGCGGTCCAGGATCGCCCCGAACACGCTCGGGGAGTCCGGACGCGGCACGCACAGCCACTCCACCGACCCAGCCGGCGAGACCAGGCAGGTGTTCTCGCAGTCCGACAGGAAGCCGTAGTCGGCGATCGGCGGGAACGCGTTGCGCAGCGGACCGTCCGAGATGAAGGGCACCGGCGCGGTGACACTCAGCGGCGTCGCGCCAGGCAGTTCGCCGTCCACCGGGTTTGTCGTCATCCGGACATCATCTGCCGCCGGCGCGGTTTCCGTCTACCTGTCGCGGCGCGCGTAGTCGGGAGCGTGTTCGGGCAGCGGTCCGATCGCGATGCCGTAGGCCACGGCCCGGCGCAGGGCCGGCAACGCGGCGGCCGCCCGGACCACGCGCGGGGCGCGTGGCGGTGCCGTACGCTCGCCGGTCGAAAGGGCGGGTTCGAGCACCGTGTCGTGGACGAGCCGCTGCGCGCGCTGGATCAGCGCCGCCGGACCCCACCGCCGGGCCTGCACGCGCGCCAGATCGCGCCGGGAGACGGCGCCGGCGCGCAGCGGGTCGGCCAGAATGCGGGCGGCGGCGACGGCGTCGGCGATGGCCAGGTTGATCCCGACACCGCCGACCGGAGACATCGCGTGCGCCGCGTCGCCGATCAGCAGCAATCCGGACGTGTACCACTTGTGCAGCCGGTTGAGTTGCACGTCGAGGAGCTTGACGTCGTCGAACGAGGACAGCGCGTCGACCTTGTCGGCCAGCCACGGCACCAGGGCGGCCACGGTCTGGCGCAGCACGGTGATGCCCTCGGCGCGCATCCGCGCGTCGCTGCCCTTCCTGATCAGGTAGGCGATCTGGTAGTAGTGGCCACGGTCGATGATCGCCATGCCGGCACCATCGGCGAACACCCCGTTGAGGCCCCGCGGATCGCCCTCGGCGCGCGGCAGCCGGAACCACCAGACGTCCATCGGCGCGCCGAAACTGCGCGGCACCAGGCCGGCAGCCGATCGCAGCGTCGACGACCGACCGTCACAGGCCACCGTCAGGGCTGCCCGCATCTGGCGTTCGGCACCGTCGTCGCCGCGGTAGCGCACCCCGGATACGCACCCGTTCTCGTAGAGCGGGCCCAGCACCTCGGTGCTGCGCATCAGCCGGAACGACGGCTCCTCGGCGGCCGCGGCCGCCAGCAGTTCGAGGAAGTCCCACTGTGGAACCAGGGCGATGTGCTGATGATCGCCCGGCAGCAGGTGCAGGTCCACGGCGATCGGGGTGCCCTGCATCCGCAGTGCGAGACTGTCGATCAGGCGGTGCGGCAGCCGGTCGAATTCGTCGCCGAGGCCGAGTTCGTCGAGCAGTCGCAGCGTGCTGGCGTGCACGGTGTCACCGCGGAAGTCGCGCAGGAAGTCGGCGTGCTTCTCCATCACGGTCACATCGACACCGGCGCGCGCGAGCAGCAGCGCCAGCATCATGCCCGCGGGGCCGGCGCCGGCGACCAGGCAGGTGGTGGCTTCGTTCGAGGAGTGCACGTCCTGATCGTAGGGTGGGGGCGGTGACCGGGTTGCTGAGTTGGTGGGACGGAGTCGAACTGTGGTTGACCGGCCGCGGGTTCGTGTTCCAGACGATTGTCGTGATGCCCGTCGTCCTGGCGATGGCCTTCGCGCTCGCGGTGCTGCTCGACGCGCTGTTGGGCCGGGTTTTCGACGTGGGCCGACGTGCCCGGCATTCCGACGGGGACCAGTCGTGAACCCGATGCCGCGGTCCCGTGTGACGGCCGTGCTGATCCTGCTCATCGTGCTGGTGCTCGTCCTGTGGTTGCTCAACCGGTGACCTGACCTGCTAGGCTTCCGGCCATGCAATCGGCGTCCGGCAACAAGAGCGGCCACATTCTGGCCCTCATTGCCGTGGATGTGTCCGCCGTTGCCGATGTTTGTTGTTGTCGCTGACCCCGCGCCCGTCCGCGGTCTGGGTCGGTGCTGGTTATGGCGCATCCACGCCTGTGAACTGACCTCCCACCCTTCCGCGGGATCTGACCGGATGTCCGTTGTAACTCCCCGCAGGAAGGCCCTCGATGAAGAACACCACCTCCGTCTCACGCCGGCGAACCGCCGCTGCCCTGGCCGTCACCGCCTCGGTTCTCGCCGCCTGCGGTGGCGGATCCAGTGACGTCGCCGGTGACGCCGGCCGCGCCGATGCCGACACCACCCTGACCCTGGTCGCCTACGCGGTGCCCGAGCCCGGTTGGAGCAAGATCATCCCGGCGTTCGCGGCCACGCCGGAAGGCGAAGGCGTGGCGGTCACCACCTCCTACGGTGCCTCCGGTGATCAGTCCCGCGCCGTGGTCGACGGCAAGCCGGCCGACATCGTCAACTTCTCCGTCGAACCCGACGTCACCCGGCTGGTCAAGGCCGACAAGGTGGACAAGGACTGGAACACCGACGTCACCAAGGGCGTCCCGTTCGGTTCCGTGGTGTCCCTGGTGGTCCGGCCCGGCAATCCGAAGAACATCAGGGACTGGGACGATCTGCTGCAGCCCGGAGTCGAGGTGGTCACGCCGAGTCCGCTGAGTTCGGGGTCGGCGAAGTGGAACCTGCTGGCGCCGTATGCGGCCAAGAGCGACGGCGGTAAGAACCCGCAAGCCGGCATCGACTTCGTCGACAAGTTGGTGACCGAACACGTCAAGACCCGACCGGGATCGGGCCGGGAGGCCACCGATGTGTTCCTGCAGGGCACCGGCGACGTCCTGCTCTCCTACGAGAACGAGGCGATCCACGTGCAGCGGGACGGCAAGGCCGTCGAACACCTCAACCCGCCGCAGACGTTCAAGATCGAGAACCCGGTGGCCGTCGTGAGCAGTAGCAGTCACCAGGACAAGGCCAACGCGCTGAAGAACTTCCTCTACACCCCGGCGGGCCAGAAGCTGTGGGCCGAAGCCGGTTTCCGGCCCGTCGATCCGGGCGTCGCGGCGCAGTTCGCGGTGGACTTCCCGGCGCCGGAGAAGCTGTGGACCGTCGACGACCTCGGCGGCTGGGGTGTGGTGGATCCCGCGCTGTTCGACAAGGACAACGGCACCATCACCAAGATCTACAAGCAGGCCACTGGATGACCAGCACGCTCGAACCCGGCGTGGCGGAGAAATCCTCCAGGCCGGGGTTCTTCCGCACCCGGCACGGCAGCACGTCGCTGCGGGTGGGGGCCGCGACGCTGTGGCTGTCGGTGATCGTGCTGCTGCCGTTGGCGGCAATCGTCTGGCAGTCGGCCAAGGGCGGCGGGTCCGCCTTCATCGCGGCGGTCACCTCACCGTCGGCGATCAACTCGCTGCGGGTGACGCTGAGCATCTCGATCGGCGTGACCCTGATCAACGCGGTGTTCGGCCTGCTCGTGGCCTGGGTGCTGACCCGGGACGATTTTCCGGGAAAACGCCTCGTCGACGCGGTGATCGATCTGCCGTTCGCGCTGCCGACGATTGTCGCCAGCCTGGTCATGCTGGCGCTCTACGGCCCGAACAGTCCGGTGGGACTGCACCTGCAGCACACCCGGTGGGGTGTCGGGATCGCGCTGCTGTTCGTCACGCTGCCGTTCGTGGTGCGCTCGGTCCAACCGGTGCTGCTGGAACTCGACCAGGAGGTCGAGCAGGCCGCGGCGTCACTGGGGGCAAACAACCCCGTCATCTTCTGGCAGGTGATCCTGCCGGCGCTGATGCCCGCGCTGCTGTCCGGCGCCGGGCTGGCGTTCTCGCGGGCCATCGGCGAGTTCGGTTCGGTGGTGCTGATCGGCGGTGCGGTGCCGGGGGAGACCGAGGTGTCCTCGCAGTGGATCCGTACGTTGATCGAAAACGACGACCGGACCGGAGCGGCGGCGATTTCTATTGTGCTGCTGACGATCTCGTTTGTGGTGCTGTTCATCCTGCGGTCCATCGGCTCCCGGGCCGCCAGGCGTGAGGAGTTGGCGCAGTGACGCTTTCGCCGCGGGTCCGTCAGCTGCTGCGGTACACCGCGCTGGTCTACATCGGGGTGCTCGTCGTCGTGCCGGTGGGGTTGATCCTGTGGCGCGCACTGTCACCCGGGTTGGGCGAATTCGTCGGCTCGATCACCACCCCGGCGGCCATCTCGGCGCTCCAACTCTCGCTGTTGGTGGTCGCGATCGTGGTGCCGCTCAACGTTCTCTTCGGTGTGCCCACAGCATTGGTCCTGGCGCGCAATAAATTTCGCGGCAAGAACGCGCTGCAGGCGATCATCGATCTGCCGTTCGCGGTGTCGCCCATCGTCGTCGGTGTGGCACTCATCCTGCTGTGGGGTTCGGCGGGTCTGTTCGGATTCGTCGAGAACGACCTCGGTTTCAAGATCATCTTCAGCTTCCCCGGCATCGTGCTGGCCAGCATCTTCGTCACCGTGCCATTCGTGATCCGCGAGGTCGAACCGGTGTTGCACGAACTGGGCACCGAGCAGGAGGAGGCGTCCTCGACGCTGGGCGCCCAGTGGTGGCAGACGTTCTGGCGCATCACGCTGCCGTCGATCCGGTGGGGTCTGACCTACGGCGTCGTGCTGACCATTGCGCGGACCCTGGGCGAGTTCGGCGCGGTCATCATGGTGTCGTCCAACCTGCCCGGGCAGTCCCAGACGCTGACCCTGTTGGTGGCCGACCGGTACAGCCGCGGAAACGAGTACGGCGCCTACGCGGTGTCGACGGTGCTGATGACGGTGGCGGTGCTGGTCCTCGTCGTCCAGGTGGTTCTCGACGCGCGGCGCGCGCAGTCCGCAGAATGAATTCTCAAGGAGATAGAAGATGACCAACGCGATCACCGTGCGGGGTGCCAACAAGCACTACGGCGAGTTCGCCGCGCTGGACGACGTCGACTTCGTGGTGCCCGCCGGGTCCCTGACCGCGCTGCTGGGTCCGAGCGGGTCGGGGAAGTCGACACTGCTGCGCGCGATTGCCGGCCTCGACGAGCCGGACACCGGGACGATCACCATCAACGGCCGCGATGTCACCCATGTGCCGCCGCAGAAGCGCGGTATCGGCTTCGTGTTCCAGCATTACGCGGCGTTCAAGCACCTGACGGTGCGGGACAACGTCGCCTTCGGGTTGAAGATCCGCAAGAAGCCCAAGGCGGAGATCAAGGAACGAGTGGACAGTCTGCTGGAAGTGGTGGGTCTGGCCGGGTTCCACAACCGCTACCCCAACCAGTTGTCGGGCGGTCAGCGCCAGCGGATGGCGTTGGCCCGGGCGCTGGCCGTGGACCCGGAGGTGCTGCTGCTCGACGAGCCGTTCGGGGCGCTGGACGCCAAGGTCCGGGAGGATCTGCGGGCCTGGCTGCGCCGGTTGCACGACGAGGTGCACGTCACCACCGTGCTGGTCACCCACGACCAGGCCGAGGCGCTCGACGTCGCCGACCGCATAGCGGTGCTCAACAAGGGCCGTGTCGAGCAGGTCGGTACGCCCAACGAAGTCTACGATTCACCGGCCAATGCGTTCGTCATGTCGTTCCTGGGGACGGTGTCGTCGCTGAATGGAATCCTGGTGCGCCCGCACGACATTCGCGTCGGCCGCAACCCGGAGATGGCCATCGCGGCCGGCGACGGCACCGCCGAGTCGACCGGTGTCACGAAAGCCGTGATCGACCGGGTCGTCTACCTCGGGTTCGAGGTGCGCGTCGAGTTGACCAGCTCGACCACGGGTGGGCCGTTCACCGCGCAGATCACCCGCGGTGACGCAGAGGCGCTGGGCATCAAGGCCGGCGACACGGTCTACGTGCGCGCCACCCGGGTGCCGCCCATCGCCGGCAGCGTCCAGGTGCCTCCCACCGGTCTCGCCGCCCGGAATCCGGCCCTGGCGGATGTGCTCAGCACTACCTAGACGGCGCGGCCAGACCCGCCGAAATTGCAGTGGTCCGCTACTGATGAACGGCCGGTGCCCGGGTACCAGTCTGGTCGTATGACGTTGACCCCAAGCGCCGCGGTCACGACCGGCCACCGGCGTTCTCCGCGGTTGCCCCACTCCGCCGTGGACGGGACGAGTTGGCTGGTGACGATCGGGTTGTTCGTCGCCGGGAGTCACTGGGAGCCGAACATCGCGGCGTTCGGCGCGGTGGCCGTCGGGATGGCGTTGGTCGGCTGCCTGCGTGCGCTGCGGTGGTCCTCGGACTGCGCCGAGCTCGAACGATTGCAGGCGATGTTCAGCCAGTATGTCGGCGTCGACGTCGCGCGGCGGGCGGTGCGCTGCGGGACCGAACTCGGTGGTGAGGAGGTCGCGGTCGGCGTCCTGTTCGTCGACCTGGTGGATTTCACGGGATTGGTCTCCACCCGGGCGCCGCGTGAGGTCGCGCGGCTGCTCAACGAGTTCTACCGGATCGTCGTGGACACTGTGGAGCGAAACGTCGGCTACGTCAACAAGTTCGAGGGCGACGCCGCGCTGGCGGTCTTCGGTGCCCCGCGCGAACACAGCGACGCCTACGGTGCCGCGCTCGTCACCGCCCGCGACATGCGGGCCGCGTTCGCCGCCCAGTTCGGTTCGTACGGTTTCGGCATCGGAGTCTCGGCGGGCCGCGCCTTCGCGGGGCATGTCGGTGCGCGAAGCCGGTTGGAGTACACGGTGATTGGCGAGCCGGTCAACGAGGCAGCCCGGCTCAGCGAGCTCGCCAAGGCCGAACCCGGCCGCGTGCTGGCCTCCGCGACCGCGCTGGACGGCGCATCGCCGGCCGAGGTGTCGGCGTGGGACCTCGGTGAGTCGGTCCTGTTGCGCGGCAGGCGAACCCAGACGGGTATCGCCCGGCCGGTCGACGTACCGGCCTTTCCCGTCGGTCCTGGCGCAGTGCGGATGATCAGGTCGACGGCGGTGCCGCAGCCTCCTCGCCGCGAAGCACGGCCCCGAGCGCTTCGCGGTCGGAGATGCCGAGCTTGAAGTAGGCGCGGTAGACATGGCTTTCGACGGTGCGGATCGACAGCGTGAGCCGTTCGGCGATGTCGCGATTGCTCAGACCGGCCGCGACGAGCATGGCGATCTCGCGTTCCCGCACCGTCAGTGGTAGCGGGTTCGCGGCGAGGTCCAACGCCGGGGTGTGGATGCCGCCGCACGCGACGGCGAGCCGATCGGCATCGGCCGCCGACAGCATCGCGCCGATCCGCTCGAAGGCCTTGGCGGCGGCCAGGATCGCGTCCGGGTCACAGTCGCGCACCGCGGTGGCGTGGGCGCCGATCAGCGCCGATCACCGCCGCCAGTCGGCCGCCGGCACCCGGCCGCCGAGCGCGTCTTCGATCAGGGCGACGCACTGTTGCTTGCTGAACGGTGTCAGGTGCAGCCGCTGCAGGTAGCCGTCCTTCCACAGCGACGTGATCGCATCGGGTACCGCCTCGCCGGATCGGATGGTCGCGACGATTCGCACGGACCGGTCCAGTGCGAGCTGAAGTAGCAGGGTGGCCGACAGTTGGTCGAGCAGGTGGGCGTCGTCGACGCCGATGACCGAATGTCCCTCGGCCACAATCGTTTGGCGCGCGGTGGCCAGGAATGCGATCGGGTCCCGGGACGTCGCCGAGCCGGCCAGGTGCGCGAAGACGCCCAACGGAATGCTGCGTGCCGACTCCGAACCGGCCACCCACTGCACCCGTCGACCCAGCGATTGGGTCACCAGCCGGGCCAGCGTGGTCTTGCCCACGCCGGCGTCGCCGATCAGGACGATGCCGCAGCCGCCGGTATCGCCCAGTAACGCGGTGCGGATGACGGCGTACTCGTCAGCGCGGGGCACGACCGGCCATTTCTGAGCCATAGACTGCAATTCTCCCGGCTTGTGCTCGGATGCACCAACCGTATGCCGAGGTGGCTGCGGAATGCGGGTAATCGACTACTCGACCAAAGGTATCCGGCCACCGCACCCCCGGGAGTGTCTACGCCGCGACGCGTCCGAACAGTGCGGTGTCGTAGCGGTCCAGCACCGTCGCGGCGACCAGGTTGTGCGAACCCAGCGGTTCGGCCATCGAAATGCTATGCGCAACAGCGTATTCAGCGACCCGGTCGGTGATCCGGCCATGCGCCAGGAACCAAGGTGCGATCACGACGCGGCGGGCGCCGCCGGCCCGCAACCGCAGGGCGGCATCGGCCATCGTCGGATGCGGACCCGTCGCGAACGCGGTGCGCACCCCGGCCCACCGGGTGCCGGCGCGCAAAGCCGCCGCAACGGAGGCGGTCCGCGCGTTCGCGGCGGCAGCCGACGAGCCGACCGCCACCACCAACACGCCCACGTCAACGTCGTCGCCCGACACCCCGGCCTCGGTCAACCGCTGCCTCAGCACATGCAGCAGGGCCGCGTCCTCGCCGAGCACCCGCGTCTGGCGGGCCGGGGCGCCGGAGGCCTCGATCATCGCCGGAATGTCGACGCGGGCATGGTAGGCGTCGGCCAGCAGCATCGGTGCGACCACCGCGGGCCGACTCAGACCGGCCAGCACGTCGCGCAGGTTGGGCGCGTTCCGTTCGCAGAAGGCCGCGTGCACCTCGAGTTCGGGCCGCAGTCGCCGGATCCGGCCGGCAACGGCGTGGGCCACCGCCGCCGCGCGCGGGTCGGCGCTGCCGTGTGCGGTGAGGACCAGGGGTGGGTGGGCGGCTACGGAACCCGTCACGAGGCGTGCAGTCCACATTCCGTTTTGGCCAGGCCCTGCCACCGACCGCTGCGCGGATCCGATCCGGGCTCGGGCTTGGCGGTGCACGGACGACAGCCGATCGACGGGTAGCCCTCGTCTACCAACGGGTTGACCAGGATGGCGTTGGCGCCGATGTAGTCCTGCATGTCGGCATCCGACCAGGCGGCCAACGGGTTGATCTTCACCAGGCCGAACGCCTCGTCGAAGGAGATGAGCGGGGCGTTGGCGCGGGTGGGCGCCTCCACCCGCCGGATGCCGGTCACCCACGCGGAGTAGCCGCGCAGAGCCTTGCCCAACGGCTCGACCTTGCGCATCCGGCAGCAGGCGCCCGGATCGCGGGCGAACAGATCCTTGCCGTGCAGGTCGTCCTGCTCGGCGACGGTGCGTTCCGGCGTGACGTTCACCACGTGCACGCCGTATACGGCTTCGACCGCGTCACGCGTGCCGATGGTCTCGGCGAAGTGATAGCCGGTGTCGAGGAAGAGGATGTCGACGCCGGGGCGCACCTTGGCGGCCATCTCCACCAGCACCGCGTCCTGCATGTTCGACGCCACCACGTACGAATCCGCGAAGTGCTCGTCGGTCCAGCGCAGCAGCTCCTCGGCGCCGGCATCGGCCAATTCTGCGGCACCGCGCGCGGCGAGCTCCCGCAGGTCGTTCTTCGTCAACTGGTTCACCTCAACGTCACAAGCTTCTTCACCGCAGGTCGGCTTCGTCGGCCCGAACGGCCCACTGGGCGAAACGCTCGCCGTCCGCGCGTTGTTTCACGAAAGTGCGGACGACTCGCTCGATGTAGTCGCCGAGCTCGTCCGAGAGCACTTTGTGCTGGCGCAGTTTCCGGCCGAATCCGCTGTCCAGGCCCAGGCTGCCGCCCAGGTGTACCTGGAAGCCCTCGATTGGAGGACCCCCGGCCGTGTCATCACTGACCATCTGGCCCTTGAACCCGATGTCGGCGATCTGGATGCGCGCGCACGAGTTGGGGCAGCCGTTGATGTTGACGGTGACCGGCACATCGAGCTGGGAGTTGATGTCCGCCATGCGCTGTTCCAGTTCCGGAACCAGGACCTGCGACCGGCTGCGGGTCTCCGCGAACGACAGCTTGCAGTACTCGATGCCGGTGCAGGCCATCAGGTTCTGCCGCCAGCGCGAAGGCCGGGCCGGCAGACCCAGTGCGTCCAGGGCGGCGGTCAGTTCCCCCAGCTTGTCGTCGGGGACGTCGAGGATGACCAGCTTCTGGTACGGGGTGAAGCGCACCCGGTCGGACCCGGCCGCCGCGGCCAGGTCGGCCACCTTGGTCAGGATGGTGCCCGAGACGCGGCCCGCGATCGGGGCGACCCCCACGGCGTTGAGCCCGTTGCGGAGCCTCTGCACGCCGACGTGGTCGACGTTGTGCGGCAGCTGCTCGGGCGCCGGCCCGTCGATGAGCGGCCGTTTGAGGTACTCGGTCTCGAGTACTTCCCTGAACTTCCCCACGCCCCAGTCCTTGACCAGGTACTTCAGCCGGGCCTTGGAGCGCAGCCGACGGTATCCGTAGTCACGGAAGATCGAGGTGACGGCCTCCCAGACGTCGGGCACCTCCTCCAGCGGCACCCAGGCGCCCAACCGCTGCGCCAGCATCGGGTTCGTGGACAGACCGCCGCCCACCCACACGTCCAGTCCCGGGCCGTGCTCGGGATGGTTCACCCCGATGAACGCCACGTCGTTGATCTCGTGGGCGACGTCCTGCAGGCCCGAGATCGCGGTCTTGAACTTGCGCGGCAGGTTCGACAGCAGCGGGTTGCCCACGTAGCGGCGCACGATCTCGTCGACCGCCCAGGTCGGGTCGAGCACCTCGTCGAGCGACTCCCCGGCCAGCGGCGAGCCCAGCACCACGCGAGGGCAGTCGCCGCACGCCTCGGTGGTCTGCAGCCCGACCTCGTCGAGGCGCCGCCAGATCTCCGGCACGTCCTCGATGCGGATCCAGTGGTACTGCACGTTCTGCCGGTCCGAGATGTCGGCGGTGTCCCGCCCGAACTCGGTCGAGATCTCACCCAGCGTGCGCAGCGCCGCGGTGGTCAGGGCGCCGCCGTCGCAGCGCACCCGCATCATGAAGTACGGCGCCTCCAGCACGTCGGCGTTGTCGTCGCCGGTCCAGGTGCCGTCATAGCCCTGCTCCCGCTGGGTGTACAGGCCCATCCAGCGCATCCGGCCGCGCAGGTCGGTCTTGTCGATGCTGTCGAAACCCTGCACCGAGTAGACGTCGTTGATCCGCGCCCGCACGTTGAGCGCGTCGTCGTCCTTCTTGAACTGCTCGTTGGCATTGAGCGGTTCGCGGCAACCCAGGGCCCACTGGCCCTCGCCACTTGGGCGCTTGGCGGGTTTCGGCGTACTCGGGGCGGTGGTCATGGTGCTCCTTGTGCGGAGCCGGCGTTTCGGAGCGCGCTCATCCACCGGTGGCTGGGTCCGGCGGCGCGGATCCGGGTGGCCAGCTGAGGTGCAGGGGGTGGGCCAGGTCTCGGAAATCAACGCGACATCAAGGCAGACAGCAAGAGCTACACACGCGCTTGAAGTCGACGTGCCGGCGCGCCACCAGGAACAGCGGAGCGGGAGCGGCGGTCATGCGGGCCATTCTGCCACGACCGGCCCCCCCGCCCCAACCTGGCCGGATTTCGGCGCAGCATGACCGAAACCCTTGGTCTGGGACACTGGTCGGGTGCTGCCCGAACTCGCGATGACCCCCGGCGGCCAGTTCGGCGTCTATGTCCACGTGCCGTTCTGCGCAACCCGGTGCGGCTACTGCGACTTCAACACCTACACCCCCGCCGAGCTGGGCACCGGCATCCGCGCGCCCACTGTGCGGGTTTTCGGCGGGTTTCCGCCGATTGTCCACCAAGAACGTGCACAGTCGGTGTCGCCCGGAACAACGACCGGCTGGCTGGAGGCGGTGCGGGCCGAACTGGCGCTGGCGGCGCGGCGGTTGCCCGACCGCACCGTCGACACGGTGTTCGTCGGCGGCGGCACGCCGTCGCTGCTGGGTGCGTCCGGTCCCAGCGGCCTGGCGGCAGTGCTCGACGCGGTCCGGGACAGCTTCACCCTCGCCGACGGCGCCGAGGTCACCACCGAGGCCAACCCGGAGTCGACGTCTCCCGAGTTCTTCGGCCGGATCCGGGCGGCCGGCTACACCCGGGTGTCGCTGGGCATGCAATCGGTGGCGCCCGCGGTGCTGCGGATCCTGGACCGCACACACTCACCGGGCCGGGCGCTCGACGCGGCCCGGGAAGCGCTCGCGGCCGGGTTCGAACACGTCAACATCGACCTGATCTACGGCACGCCCGGGGAGACCGACGACGACCTGCGCCGGTCGCTGGACGCCGCGGTGTCTTCCGGGATCGACCATCTGTCGGCCTATGCGCTGGTCGTCGAGGACGGTACGGCGCTGGCCCGCCGGGTTCGGCGGGGTGAGCTACCCGCAGTGGACGACGACGTGGTGGCCGCCCGGTACGAACTCCTGGACGGCTGGCTGGCACAGGCCGGCTTCGACTGGTACGAGGTGTCCAACTGGAGCCGGCCCGGCGGCGAGTGCCGGCACAACGTGGGCTACTGGAACGGCGGGCAGTGGTGGGGCGCGGGCCCGGGGGCACACGGATTCGTCGGATCGGCCCGCTGGTGGAACGTCAAACATCCGAATACCTACGCGGACCGCCTGGCCGGCGGTGAGTTGCCCGTCGCCGGTTTCGAGACGCTGGACGCCGTCGACCGCCACACCGAGGAAGTGCTGCTGGGCGTGCGGCTGCGCGACGGACTGGCGCTGGCAGTGCTCGACGTCGACGAGCGGGCACGGGCGGCCGACGCCGTCCGACAGGGGCTGTTGCGGCCCGTCGACGACCGTCTGGTGCTCACCGATCGCGGTCGTCTGCTGGCCGACGGGGTGGTCCGCACGCTTCTGACCGGCTGATTTCGGTCGCCCGCACGCGCAAGCAAGGTTAGGCTACATTTACTTGCGTGTCGTCGAAGATCAAAGCCGCCCCGGAGCCGGTCGCGATCGTCGGCATCGGTTGCCGCCTGGCCGGCGGCGTCGACACCCCGGTGAAGTTCTGGACCTTCCTGCTGGACGGGCGCGACGCGGTGACCGAGGTGCCCGCCGAGCGTTGGGAGCCCTACCTCCAGCGCGATCCCCGCAACGCCGCGATCCTGCGTCAGACCACCCGCTGGGGAAGCTTCCTCGACGATCTGCCGGGTTTCGACGCCGATTTCTTCGGGGTGCCGCCGCGCGAGGCGGAACTGATGGACCCGCAGCAGCGGTTGGCGCTGGAGGTCAGCTGGGAAGCCCTCGAGCATGCGGGCGTCCCGCCGCGCTCGCTGGCCGGCAGCGACACCGCCGTGCTGATGGGCGTCAACTCCGACGACTACGGCAAGCTCGTCATGGAGGATCTGGCCGGCATCGAGGCATGGACCGGTATCGGCACCTCGCTGTGTGGGGTGGCCAACCGGGTGTCGCACCTGCTAGATCTGCGCGGCCCGAGCGTGGCGCTCGATGCGGCGTGTGCGGCCTCCCTCGTCGCCGTGCACCAGGCGTGCCAGATGCTGCGTGCGGGCGAGACGTCGCTGGCGCTCGCCGGCGGGGTCAGCGCGCTGATCGGTCCGGGCCTGACCCGGGTGCTCGACGTCGCCGGGGCCACCGCGCCCGACGGCCGGTGCAAGACCTTCGACGCATCGGCCGACGGCTACGGCCGCGGTGAGGGCGCGGCCGTGGTGGTGCTCAAGCGCTTCGCCGACGCGCAGCGCGACGGCGACCGGGTGTTCGCGTTGGTGCGGGGCGGCGCGGTGGCACAGGACGGTCGCACCGTCGGCATCATGTCGCCCAACGGCCAGGCACAGGAGGAGCTGTTCCGGTTGGCCTGCCGCTCGGCCGGGATGGCGCCCGGCAGCGTCGGCTTCATCGAGGCGCACGGCACGGGCACACCGACCGGCGATCCCGTGGAAGTGCGGGCACTGGCGGCCGTATACGGGTTGGGACGCCGCGGGGACGCGCGGTGCCCCATCGGATCGGTCAAGCCCAACACCGGCCACCTCGAGGGCGGCGCCGGGGTCGTCGGCCTGGTCAAAGCCGCACTGGCGCTGCACCATGAGGTGATACCGCCGACCGCGGGGGTGCGGACGCTGACCGGCGCGGTGGACTGGTCGGCCACCGGACTGCGCGTCCCCACCGAGGTGGAGGCCTGGCCCCGGGGTGCCGAACCGAGACGCGCCGCGGTGTGCAGCTACGGCTACGGCGGCACCATCGCCCACGTGCTGCTCGAAGAGGCTCCGGTGGCACCGCGCCACGAGTCAATTGGCCTGACTACCAACGTCTTTCCGCTGTCTGCCCGGTCGGAGGCGCGGCTGGTATCGCAGGCCGCGGCGTTGGTCGGTCACCTGCGCAAGGGGGAACCGGTACTTGATCGGGTCGCGGCGAGCCTGTGGGTCCGCCGGTCGCACGAGCCCGTCCGCGCTGCGATCGTCGCCGACGACACCGTGGAACTGCTGACCGGACTGGCCGCGTTGGCCAACCACGATCGCGATGGGAACGTGGTGACGGGTTCGGTGCTGCCGAACGCGTCCGGCGGTGCGGTGTGGGTGTTCTCCGGACACGGGTCGCACTGGACCGGGATGGGCGCAGAACTGTTGACCGCCGAACCGGTTTTCGGTGCGGTCGTCGACGCGGTCGACGCCGTGTTCCGCACCGAACTCGGCTTCTCGGCCCGCCATGCACTGAGCACCGGCGACCTCGGCGGCACCGACCGGATTCAGGCACTGACGTTCGCGATGCAGGTCGGTCTGGCGTCCGTGCTGCGGCAGCGCGGCGTGCGACCGGCCGCGGTGATCGGGCACTCGGTCGGCGAGGTGGCGGCCTGCGTCGTGTCGGGTGTGTACGACCTCGCGCAGGGTGCGAGGGTCGCCTGCTACCGGGCCCGCGGATTCCGATCGGTGCTGGGCGAGGGTGCGATGGCGTTGGTGCGCTTACCCTTTGCCGATGCCGAGTGTCGACTGCAGACCCGCTCCGATGTGGTGGCCGCCATCAGCGCGTCACCGGAGTCGACGGTGATCTCGGGGCGCGTCGAGGGCGTCGACGAGGTCGCCCGCCGCTGGTCCGACGAAGGGGTGCTGGTGCGCCGGGTGGCCACCGACGTGGCCTTCCACAGTCCGGTGATGGACGCGCTCACCGGTGAACTCGCCCGACTCGTCAGCGGTGTGGGACCGTCGCGCTCCGCCACGGTCCCGCTCTACACCACGGCACTGGCCGACCCACGATCGACCGCGCCCCGAGACTCCGACTACTGGGTGGCCAACGTGCGCGGCCGGGTGCGGTTCGCCGAGGCGGTCACCGCCGCGGCACAGGACGGACACCGACTGTTCCTCGAGGTGTCGGCTCACCCGGTGGTATCGCACTCGGTGGCCGAGACACTGGCGCACCTGGCTGTCGGCCAACATGCGGCGGTCCCGGTGCTTCGCCGCGAACAGCCCGAATCACGCTGTGTGACAACAGCTGTCGCATCGCTGTACTGCCACGGCGCGCCCGTCGACCACGGCGTCACGCTCGACACTCCCTGGGCGGTCGACCTGCCCGGCACCCAGTGGCAGCACCGGCGGTTCTGGCGTACCCCGACCCCGCCGCCCGGCGGCAACGGTCTGCACGACGTCGACAGGCACACGCTGCTCGGTGGCCGGACCCACGTGACCGGACCGGTGCCGGCCCAGGTGTGGCAGACCCGGGTGGACATGGACACCCGGCCGTACCCGTTCGATCATCCCGTGCGGGGCACCGAGATCGTCCCGGCCGCCGTGCTGCTCAACACCTTCCTGACGGCCGCAGGCACCGGACTGGCCGACGTCCGACTACGCACCCCGGTGGCGCCGGGTCGCGCCCGCGACATCCAGGTGGTGCGCCAGGACGACGCGCTCGTGCTGTCCTCGCGATTGGTGGACAGCGAGGCCGCCCCGGACCCGGATGCGGGTGGCTGGCTGACGCACTGCAGCGCCATCAGCGCAGTCGATGACGCACTGCACGACGAGATCGACGAGGACGGGATCCGGGCGCACTGCCCGGAGTCGCTGCCGCCGTCTCACATTGTCGACACCATGATCGAATTAGGTGTGACGACAATGGGATTCGGATGGCAAGTGCTGGATCTACGGCGCGGGGACGACGAACTGTTGCTCTGGGTGGCGGCCGAAGCCGACCGGTCGGAACCGGCCACCTGGGCCGGCCTGCTCGATGCGGCGACCTCGGCGGCGTCGACGGTGTTCGGCGGGCCGCCCCGGCTGCGCATGCCGGCCCGCATCGACCGCGTGCGGGTGCACGGCGACCCGCCCGCGATGGCGCTGCTGCACGTGCTGGGGCGTCCCGGGACTACGACCGCGGATGTGTCGATCGCGGATTCCTCTGGGGCGGTGTTGGTTTCGATCGCGGGTCTGACCTTCGAGGAACTCGAGAAACCCGACGGCAACGACACGGCCCGCATGCTGCACCACGTGGCATGGCACCCGGTGCCGGTGTCCGACGGTGTGCACCCGATCGAGGTTGCGCTGCTCGGCGACCCCGGCGCGCTGGCGCCGGTCGTCGGGCAACTGGTAGGGGCCGGTGTGGCCCACCGGGTGTTCACGGAGCCGGCCGAGCTGCCCGGCGGGCTGGCCGCGGGATCGGCCGTCCTGGTAGTGCCGTCGACCGGCGACACGGCGCAGGACTCCGTCGAGCTGGTATGGCGGGTACTGAAACACCTGCACGACAACGGATCCCGGACACGGTTGTGGGTACTGACCCGTGGGGTGCACGAGGGCGACAACCTGTCGCACGCGCCGCTGTGGGGGATGGCGCGGGTGGCCGCCGCCGAGCATCCGCAGTTGTGGGGCGGTGTGCTCGACGTGTCCGAAACCGGAGCCGACGGCGGGTTCCCCGTCGATGCGCTCGGTCTGCACGGCCACGGGGTGGTGGTGGTGCGTGACGGCGTCGCACGGGTGGCGCGGCTGGCGCACGCCGCGCCCGGCTCCGACGCGCCGATGACCTGCACGCCCGGCGGTACGTATTTGGTGACCGGCGGGACCGGGGTGCTCGGGCTGCGGATGGCGCAGCGACTGGCGGACCTCGGCGCGCGCCGGCTGGTGCTGCTGTCGCGTACCGGCATTCCCGACCGGGCGCGCTGGGCCTCCGAGTGCGACCGGGACGTGGTGCGGGTGGTGTCCGCTCTGGAGGACAGGGGTGTCACGGTGCACGTGTTGGCCGTCGACATCGCCGCTCCGGGCGCCGCCGACGCGCTGCGCGCCGAGTTGCGTCGCCTGCCCGCCGTGCGCGGTGTCGTGCACGCCGCCGGTGTGGAGGCCGGGGTGTTCCTGGTGAACACCACACCCGAGGACTTCGCGGCGACCATGCGGCCGAAGGTGGACGGCACGCTCACCCTGCACGCGGTTTTCCCGCCGGGTCAGCTGGACTGGATGGTGTTGTTCTCGTCCTGCGGCTACCTGGCCGGCTTCCCGGGCCAGGGCGCCTATGCCTGCGCCAACGCCTTCCTCGACGCGTTCGCCCGGCACCGGCGCGGTCTGGGCGATCGCACCACCGCCGTGGCGTGGACCGCGTGGCGTGGCCTCGGAATGGGGTCGTCGTCCGGGTTCGTCGCCGCGCAGCTCGACGCGCTGGGCATGGGCACGGTCGGCGCCGACGACGCGCTACGCGCCCTGGATGCCGCGACGCGCAGCGGGAACCCGAATGTCGTTGTGCTGCCGGTACTTCCGGCGGCAGGGGCGGTGCCGATGCTCGCCGACGTCGCGCCTACCGATGAGGCGCCGATAAGTCCTGTCGGGCCGGGCGACGGCGACACTGCCGAATGGGTGGCCGAGCGGGTGCGCACCGCGGTCGCGGCCGAACTGGGCCTGGCCGCCGGCGACGTCGACCCCCGCCGGCCGCTCGTGGAGATCGGCGTGGACTCGATCATGACGGTGGCGCTGCGCCGCCGGTTGGAGAAACAGACCGGTCTGACGTTGCCGCCGACGCTGCTGTGGGAGCATCCGACGGCCGCGGCGGTGGCGGCGCGCATCGTCGAACTGATCGAACCCGAGGGCAGAGGTCAGCTGCTGACGCCGTGACGCTTTGCTCGGACACCATCGGACGAGTTCGGAAAGCTCGCGTGGCGGCTTACCTGACCCGGGGTTGGGTCGCCGGACATCGGCGGTCCACTCGGTGCACTATCCGAGCACCTGGGCGATCACCTGCTTCTTGTCCACCTTGCCCACCGCAGTCCTGGGCAGCGTGTCCATCGGCGCGATTCGGTCGGGACGCGCGTGGGCCGACACGCCGCGGTCGTCGAGGTAGCGGTTGAGCTCGGCCAGGGTTATCGGTGTGCCGTGGAAAACAACTGCGGCACAGATTGTTTCGCCGAGGAATTCGTCCGGCAGCGCAACGGCGGCGGCGGCGTGGATGGCCGGATGCGCGATGAGGTGTGCTTCGAGGTCGGGGGCCGACACCGTCTCGCCACCGCGGTGGATGACGTCCTTGATGCGCCCGGTGACCTCGACGTACCCGGCCCGGGGGCCGTCGGCGAAGATCCGTACCCGGTCGCCGGTGCGGTAGAAGCCGTCGGGGGAGAACGAACGGGCGTTGGCCTCCTCGGCACGGTAGTAACCGTTGAGGGTGTAGGGGCCGCGCACCAGTAGCTCGCCCTCCTCGCCGGGCGCCACCTCGGCGCCGTTCTCGTCCACCACCCGCATCTCGTCGTGCGGCGACATCGGGCGCCCCTGGGTGTGCTCCACCAGGTCGACCGGGTCGCCGGGCCGGGTGAAGCTGAGCATCCCCTCGGCCATTCCGAATATCTGGGACAACCCCGGTGTCAGCTTCTCCAAGAGGAAACGCGCCTCATCGGCGGTCATGCGCGAGCCGCCCACCTGCACCACCCGCAGTGTGGTGGGCAGCACCGGTTCCCAGTCGCAGGCCTGCGCCCATACCTTGGCCAACGCGTTGACCAGGCCGGTGACGGTGACCTGATGCTTGTCGATCAGTGCGAACGCCGCTTCGGGGCTGGGGTCCGCGGTGAACACCGTGGCGGCACCGACGGTCATTGCGCCGAGCAGGCCCGGGCAGCCGAGCGGGAAGTTATGGCCGGCCGGCAGGGTCACCAGATAGACGTCGTCCTCGATCATTCCGTAACACCGGGCCGCGGTGCGGGCGTTGTAGACGTAGTCGTCGTGGGTGCGGGGAATCAGCTTGGGCAGGCCGGTGGTGCCCCCGGACACCAGCAGCAGCGCCGGGTCGCCGGTGTCGACCTCATGTCCGGGGGCGGACCCGTCCGAATCGGCCAACGCCGACCAGGACGTGAACGGCCCGGGGTCGCCGTCGACGATCACGTGGCGCAGCGCCGGGTGATCGGCCCGCAATTGGGTGGCCATCTGACGGTAGTCGAACCCGCCCGCGGTGTCGGGGACGATCAGCGCCACCGCGGAGCTGACGTCGGCGAAGTGACCCAGCTCGGCGGTGCGGTGGCCCGGCAGGCACATGACCGGAACCGCACCGGCCCGCAGCAGCCCGAAGAACGCGACCGCGAATCGGGCCGAGTTGGGCAGCTGCAGCAGCACCCGGTCACCAGTGCGGATGCCCAGCACGGCCAGTCCACCCGCGAGGCGATCGGCGACGGCGTCCAGTTCGGCGAAGGTGTAGCTGCACTCGGGATCGATCACAGCCGGTTTGTCCGGCCAGGACGCCGCCGCGTCACGCAGGATGCTGTCCAGCGGACGGCAGGCCCAGTAGCCCGCGGCACGATATGCCTCGGCCCGGTCGGCGGGGAAGGGGACGAAGCCTCCTGCCAGGGCGTCCGCGTGGTCCGTCCGGTCGGTCTGTTGCTGGAAACCCGTGCTCATGGGTCGATTCGGCTCCTCTGGTAGGAGTTTTCGGAAGTTTGAAGATAGGGTAGCCTCCTCAAAGTTAGGGCAGCCTATCTAATCGGAGGAGCGTTCTGGTGGTTGGTGCTGCGACCAGTTCACAAACCGTCCGTGCGGAGGTGGCCCAGCTTCTCGGTGTCCATCCCGGTTCGCTCGACCCGCAGGCCGACCTGATCGCCTCAGGGCTGGACTCGATCCGGATGATGTCGCTGGCGGGGCGCTGGCGCAAGCAGGGTATCGACGTCGGCTTCGCCGACCTCGCGGCCAATCCCACCGTTGCCGCGTGGTGCGACCTGGTGGCCGGGCACGTGCCCAACACCGCCGCTGCGGTGCCCGACGCTGCCGCCGGGCGCGCGCACACCCCGGACGCCGACGACCCCTCGGCGCCCTTTCCCCTGGCGCCGATCCAGCACGCCCTCTGGGTGGGCCGCAACAGCGGTCAGGAGCTGGGCGGAGTCGCCGCGCACCTCTACGTCGAGTTTGACGGGGTCGGCGTGGATCCTGAGCGGTTGCGGTGGGCCGCCGCGCGGCTGGCCGCTCGCCATCCGATGCTGCGCGTGCAGATCCTGCCGGACGGCACGCAGCGGATCAGCGACCGCGAACTGCCGGTCACCGTGATCGATCTGCGTGATCGCAGCGTCGAGGCCACGGCGGCGCGGTTGCTCGAGATCCGGGACGAGAAGTCGCATCAGATGCTGCACGGCGAGATCCTGGAGCTGACGTTGACGCTGCTCCCGGCCGGTCGCACCCGCCTGCACGTCGACCTCGACATGCAGGGCGCCGACGCTGTGAGCTACCGCAACTTCATGGCCGACCTGGCGGCGTTCTACCGCGGCGCGGAGCTGCCCGAGCTGGATTACACCTACCGCGAGTACCGGGCGGCGTTCACGGCGGTCCGGCCCGGACCGACCGAGGAGGACCGCAAGTGGTGGGCCGAGCGCATCCCGGATCTGCCGGAACCGCCTGCGCTGCCGCTGGTTCCGCAGTCCGAGCAAGCCAATCCGCGGCGCAGCACCCGGCGCTGGCATTTCGTCGACTCGGCGACCCGCGACGGGCTGTTCGCCGCCGCCCACCGCCGCGGCATCACCCCGGCGATGACGGTCGCCGCGTCCTACGCCGGAACGCTGGCGCGGTGGTCGACCACCCATCGGTTCATGCTCAACCTGCCGATGTTCGGTCGTGAGCAGTACCACCCCGATGTCGACAGACTGGTCGGCGACTTCACCTCGTCGCTGATGCTCGACATCGACCTGACCGGCGCGAACAGCCCGGCCGCCCGCGCCGCGGTGGTGCAGCAGGCGTTGCACACCACTGCCCGGCACGCGAGCTACTCCGGGCTGTCGGTGCTGCGGGACCAGAGCCGGCACCGTGGCTGCCAGACGCTGGCACCGTTCGTGTTCACCAGTGCGCTGGGCCTCGGCGACCTGTTCGCCGGTGACGTGACCGAGCAGTTCGGCATCCCGGTGTGGCACATCTCCCAGGGCCCGCAGGTGCTACTGGACGCCCAGGTGACCCCGTTCGACGGCGGCCTGCTGCTGAACTGGGACGTGCGCGAGGACGCCTTCCGGTCCGGTGTGATCGATGCCATGTTCGCCTATCACCTCGCCGAATTGTCCCGGCTGGCAACCGATGACGGCGCCTGGGACGCCACTGACCCGTCCGCTGTGACTGACGCCGCGCGCGCTGTCCGCGACACCGCCAACGCCGCGATCACGCAACCGAGCGGCGACGCCCTGCACGACGGATTCTTTCGGACCGCGGCCGCAACACCCGACGCGCCCGCGGTGTTCAGTGGCCAGGGCGAGCTGACGTACGGCCGGCTGCGGGACCAGGTGCTTGCCGTCACCGCGACCCTGCGCGAGCGGGGTGTTGTGCGCGGCGACGTGGTGGGCGTCATGGGTCCCAAGAACGCCGAGCAGGTCCCGGCGCTGTTGGGCATCCTGGCCGCCGGGGCGGCCTACTTGCCGATCGGTGTCGACCAGCCCGCCGACCGCGCCGACCGCATCCTGCGGACGACCGGTGTGCATTCGGTCCTCGTGTGCGGCCCCGACGCAGGGATGCTGCCGGTGCCCTCGCTCACCGTCGGCGCGGCGATTCGCGCCGGCCTGCCGAAGGTCGGCGAAACCGAGCCCGCCGTAACGGATCCCGGTGAGCTGGCCTACGTACTGTTGACCTCGGGATCGACCGGGGAGCCCAAGGGCGTCGAGGTGATCCACGACGCGGCGATGAACACCGTCGAATTCATCAACGACCACTTCGACATCGGCCCGGCTGACCGGGTGCTGGCGCTGTCCACCCTGGAGGGCGACTTGTCGGTGTTGGACGTCTTCGGCACCTTGCGCGCGGGCGCCGCGATCGTCGTCGTCGACGAGGAGCAGCGCCGTGACCCCGACAGCTGGGCACGCCAGATCCGGCAATACGGCGTCACGGTGCTGCACTTCATGCCGGGCTGGCTGGAGATGCTGGCCGAAGTGGGTGCCGGACAGCTGGATTCGGTGCGCGTCGTGCCAACCGGCGGGGACTGGGTGCGACCGGAACTGGTGCGGGCGTTCCGCGATTTGGCCCCCGGTGTGCGATTTGCCGGGTTGGGTGGTGCCACCGAGACCGCGACGCACCACACCATCTGCGAACCCGGTGCGCTGCCACCGAATTGGACGTCGGTCCCGTTCGGCCGCCCGCTGCCCAACAACGTCTGCCGGGTGGTCGCGGCCGACGGCACCGACTGCCCGGACTGGGTGCCCGGTGAGTTGTGGGTGTCCGGCCGCGGCATCGCCCGTGGCTATCGTGGCAGGCCGGATCTGACGGCCGAACGGTTCGTCGAGTACGACGGCCGGACCTGGTACCGTACCGGCGATCTGGTCCGCTACCTGCCCGACGGTGACCTCGAGTTCGTCGGTCGGGCGGATCACCGGATCAAGGTGAGCGGCTACCGGATCGAACTCGGCGACGTGGAGGCCGCGCTGCGGCGGGTCCCCGGGATCGGCGCGGCGGTGGCCGCGGCAATCCCCGCCGACGGTGGCACTCAGGTGTTGGCCGCCTTGGTCCGCCCGGACGAATCCGGTGGCGGGCCGCGCCTCGACGTCCAATCGGTGACGAGCGCATTGGCTGAACTCGTTGCCCCGCAGATGATTCCGCGGACCATCGTGGTGACCGACCGGATTCCCTACACCGTCGGCGGCAAGATCGATCGCGCGGCGGTGGCCCGGCAACTGGCCGGTGCAGACCCGCTGCCCACCCGCGGTTACCGGCCCCCGTCGGGCGCACTGGAAGCGGCGCTGACCCGGATCGTCGGCAAGGTGCTCGGCCGCACCGTCGGCGGCGGGTCGGGGATCGGGGCCGACGACGACTTCTTCGCCCTCGGCGGCGACTCGGTACTGGCCACCCAGCTGGTTGCCCGCATCCGGAACTGGCTGGACACCCCGACCGTGGTGGTCGCCGACATCTTCGCCGCCCGGACGGTTTCCGCACTGGCATTGCTGTTGAGCGATCGTGAACCCGGCGGAAACAGGCTGGCCCGGGTCGCCGAGCTGTACCTGGAGGTCGCGGAGATGGACACCTCGGAAGTTGCCTGCGCGCTCGATACCATTTCAGCCGCCCCCGCCCGATGACCATGCTCGACGAACAGCGAACACGGGATTTCCCGCCGTGGATAAAAAGATTCCCGGGTGGGGTCGGCGGGAGCGCCGGCCCGGCGGCGGTGCTGTTCCCGCACGCCGGCGGCGCGGCGGCGGCCTATCGACAACTGGCGACCGCGTTGTCCGCCAGGGGTCTCGATGCCTACATCGTGCAGTACCCGGTGCGGGCCGGCCGGCTCGCCGAGCCCGCCGCGGAAACCATCGAGGAACTGGCCACCGACCTGTTCGAAGCCGGTCCGTGGGACCGGATCGGCACGATCCGGTTGTTCGGGCAGTGCCTGGGCGCGTTGGTGGCGTTCGAGTTCGCCCGGGTTGCCGAGCGCCGCGGTGTGCCGGTCGGCGAACTCTGGGTGTCGGCGGGCCAGGCGCCGTCGACGGTCGCTGGATCGCCTCGCGCTCCGACCACCGACCGCGAGATGCTGGCGGATGTCGTCGATCTCGGCGGGACGGATCCGCGGCTGCTGGCCGACGACGACTTCCTTGAACTGCTCCTTCCGGCGGTCCGCGCCGACAATCAAGCGTTCAACCGGTACTGGTGTCGACCGGACGTCCGGATCCGGGCCGACATCCACGCCGTCGGCGGGCGCTGGGATCACCGACTCGAAGAGGACCTGTTGCGCCGATGGGAGCTGCACACCGATGCCGTGTTCACCCTGACGCTGTTCGACGGTGGCCATTTCTATGTCAACGACCACATCGACGACGTCGCGGAGCTGATGTGCCTGCAGTGACGGACGTCGATGACCCGGTCGTGATAGTGGGCATGGCGATCGAGGCACCCGGCGGTGTCGAAACCGCCGCCGGCTACTGGTCGCTCCTTTCGCAGCGACGCGAAGGGCTGGGGCCCATCCCGACGGATCGTGGTTGGCCGGTGCGGGGCCTGCTGGAGGGCTCGCGGCGGGACGGCTTCAAACCCATTGCGAACCTTGGCGGTTTCCTACGCGACGCGGCGATGTTCGACCCCGAGTTCTTCGGCATCTCACCGCGGGAAGCGGTCGCGATCGATCCGCAGCAACGGGTGGCGTTGCGGGTGGCCTGGCGCGCGTGCGAGAACAGCGGCATCAACCCGGACGAACTCGCCGGCCACGACGTCGGGTGTTTCGTCGGTGCATCGGACACCCGCTACGGGCCGGACATGACCGAGTTCTCCCATCACAGCGGACATCTCATGCCCGGAACCGCGATGGGCGTGGTATCCGGGCGGATCGCCTATACGTTGGCGCTGGCCGGTCCGGCGATCACCGTCGACACGTCGTGCTCATCGGCCCTGGTGGCCTTGCATCTCGCCGCGCAGGCATTGAGGTCCGGCGACTGCGACGTGGCGCTCACCGGTGGGGTGTGTGTGATCGGCTCGCCCGGCTACTTCGTGGAGTTCTCCCGACAGCGGGCGTTGTCCGATGACGGCCACTGCCGTCCGTACAGCGCGCGGGCCAGTGGCACCGTGTGGGCGGAGGGCGCCGCGATGTTCGTCCTGCAGCGCCGGTCGGGTGCGGTGCGCGACGGACGCCGTGTCCTTGCCGAGGTCCGCGCCAGTGCTCTGAACCAGGATGGCCGTACCGTCGGCCTGACGGCGCCGAGCGGTCCGGCACAGGCCCGACTGTTCCGCCGGGCGATCGAGGCGGCCGGGGTGGCACCCGAGGAGGTCGGTCTGGTCGAAGGGCACGGCACCGCAACGCGTCTCGGGGACCGGACCGAACTGCAGTCGCTGGCAGCGACATACGGTGCGACCGCACCCGGCCGTGGGGCGCTGCTCGGCTCGGTCAAGTCCAATGTCGGCCACGCCCAGGCCGCCGCCGGCGCGCTGGGACTGGCCAAGCTGCTGGTCGCCGCCGAACACGCGACGGTCCCGCCGACGCTGCACGTCGGCCAGCCCAGCGATGAAATCGACTGGGATGCCCAGGGTTTGCGGCTCGCCGACTCGCTGACCCCCTGGCTGGCGCGGGATGGGCAGCGGCTGGCCGCGGTGTCGGCGTTCGGGCTCAGCGGCACCAACGCCCACGTGATCGTGGCTATGCCGGATTCCGGGCCGGATTCCGGGCCGGATTCGAACCCGGACCGCGCGACCGGGAGCGCAGCGTGATGGCGCCGCAACGCTGGCCCGACGGGCGCATTCCGGTATTTCTGAGCGCCCACGCCGACGAGCTGGTAGCCGCCGAAGCCGCGGCGATCCTGCGCTATCTGGAGTGTGAGGCCAGCGTCCGGGACGTCGCCGGCACGCTACTGCGCATGCGCCGAGTGCGGCGCCACCGAGCGGTGGTCCGCGCCGCGGATCGCGCCGAGCTGGTCGACGGGTTGCGCGCGCTGGCGACCGGAGACGAGCATCCGCTGGTGGCGCGCAGCGCGTCGGCGGCCAGAACCCCGATGGCCTTCGTGTTTCCCGGTCAGGGCAATCACTGGCCGGGTCTGGGCGCCGAGATGTATCAGCGATTGCCGGTCTACCGGGCCGCCGCCGATGACTGCGCAGCCGCATTCGTGACGGGCGGGTTCGCTTCGCCACTGCCCTACCTGACCTCGCAGGGCACGCCGAACACGTTCTCCCAGACCGAAATCCAGGCCGCACAGTTCACCCATGCGGTCGCCCTGGCGCATGTCTGGCGGTCCTGTGGCATCCGGTGCGACATCACCCTCGGTCACAGTCTCGGCGAGGTGGCTGCGGCGCAGGTCGCGGGCGCCATCACGTTGGCCGATGCGGGGGCGGTGGTGGCCGCCCGCGCCGAGGTCGTCGACGGTCTGCCCGGCCGCTACGGGATGGCGGTACTGGGGGTGAGCGCGACCGAGGCGCGCGACCTGATCGCGGCCGCCGCCACCGACGGCGCCTGGCTGGAGCTTTCGGTGGTCAACGCCGCAACGTCGGTCGTGGTCTCCGGTGCGCGCGACGCGATTGCCGCCATCGCCGGGTCGGTCAGGGCGCGCGGGCGGCTGGCCCGGGTGATTCCGGTCAACTACCCCGCTCACACCAGCGCGCTGGAGCCGCTGCGCGACGAGCTGACATCCCGGCTGCCGCGGGCCCGTTTCGGCGAGGGCGACATGCGGTTCGTCGGTTCGGCCACCGCGGCGGTGGTAGCGCCGGGAACCGAGTTCGTGGACTACTGGTATGCGAACCTGCGCAGCACGGTACGTTTCGATCGTGCGGTGGCGACCGTGATCGCCTGCGGTGCAAGAAGGTTCGTCGAGATGTCGGCACACCCGTCGTTGCTGGTTCCGCTGGGCGATCTGCTCGACGAATCGCCGAACCTGCCCGCGGGGGCGGCCGTGTTGCTGGGTTCGGGCCGCCGCGGACAACCGGTGATCGACGAGCTCTCGGCCGGCATCGCCGCCGCCGCGGTCGCCGATCCGGACTACCCGTGGGCCGAACTGTTCGGCCCGACGGACCCACCGCTGCGGGACTTCCCGAACGCGCCGATGCGTGCGGTACGGCTGTGGGCCACACCCGAGCCGCTGCCGGGACTTGCCGGGCCGGTCGTCATCGCCGAGGAGTGGAAGCAGCGAGCAGCGCCGAGCACCGCCCCGGCGTCGCAGCGGGCCGTGGGGATCCTCGACCTCGGCGGCGCGAGCCCGCTGGCCCGATCGCTGCGAGCCGCGGTGGACCGGCACCGGAGCGTGACGGGTGCACCACCGGCGGAGGCGGACGTCGTCGTCGCGGTCGCGCCCGGGCTGGACCACCCCGACGTGGTCCGTGCCGCGACCGACTTGACGGATCTGATCGGCGCGGGCCTACTGGGCTACGTCGACGCGATCGGCCCGCGGTGCCGCGACGTGTGGCTGGTCACCGTCGGCGGTGAGCAGGTCCGGCCGGGGGAGCCGGCGGCGCTGCCCGCGCAGGCGGCGCTGGGGGCGATGCACCGCAGCCTCGGCCTGGAGTGCGCCGACGTGGCCTTTCACCATCTGGACATGCCGGCATGGGATGTCAACGACGCCGCTGCCGGCACCGCCGTCGATGCGCTGGTCGACTGCGCGGGTGAGCTGGCGCTCCGGGAGACCCGCGGTGGGCCGTTGCTGTATCGGCGGGAGATGTCCGACCCGAACGGGGTGTCGGCACCGGCCTGGCAGCTCGGCACCGGGATGCTCGACAACGTCGTCATCACCGGCGGGTCCGGATTGATCGGCCGGCACTACGCGCGCTATCTGGCCGACCGTGGTGCCCGGCGGATGGTCCTGCTCGGCCGAAGTGGCGTCGAGGAGGCCGTGCTGGCGGCGCTGGCCGAGCGGCACGGGGCCGAAGTGGCCGCACCACCCTGTGACATCACCGATCCGGAACAAGTCAAGGCGGCCGCGGCGACGTTCGGCGGCGACGGGGCGTCGCTGTTGATCCACGCCGCAGGGGCCGCCGCGTTCGTGTCCCGCGATCGGCTCACCGACACGGTGTTCGCCGACATGGCGGCGGCAAGGCTACGCGGCCTGACCGGCATCGCCGAGCACTGGCCGCTGCGTCCCGATGCCCGGATCCTGTTGTGCTCGTCGGCGGCCGGTGTGTTGGGCGCCAAGGGAGCGAGCGGCTACGCCGCCACCAATCGACTGCTCGACGTGATGGCCGGCCAACTGCGGGTCAGGGGAGTGCGCTGCGTCGCCGTGCGCTGGGGACTGTGGCAGGGCACCGACATCGTGGGTGCCGACGACATCGCCCACATCGAGCGTGGCGGCCTGCGGCCGATGGCCGCGCGGTCCGCCATCGAAGCCAGCCTGTTCGACTTCGACGTCGATCCGCTGATCCTGGACGCCGACCCCGAACGGTTGGGCATGCTCCTGGGGGCCTGCCAGGGGGCCGGGTACCCGGTGAACAGCACCCCGCATGCACATACCGCGGACCCGGCGGATGCCACCACGGCGGTGCGCGCCGAGCTCGCATCCGTGCTCAACATCACCGGTGCGGAAACGCTGGACATCAACGCCTCGCTGTTCGACCTGGGCATCGACTCGTTGCTGGCGCTGGAGCTGCGCAAGCGCATCAAGCGGGCCACCGGCCGCACCGCGCCGCTGGCAATGCTGCTGGGCGGCATCACCGCCGCCGAGCTGATCGCCGTTCTGGAGGCGACCGGAGCGCCACAGGGACACGAAACACCACACCAGACCGAAGAGAGCGGGCATTTCGCGTGACTGGCACCGACACCGACAGCAGGCTCGACGAGCAGCGCCTGGAACTGCTGCGCAGGCGACTCAGCCAACGTGGCCTGGCGTCGCAGGAGTCCCCGGGCGAGCACGCCGACGGACTTCCCGACGGCCGGCTGCGGATGTGGTTCGCTGCGCAGGCCGACCCGACCGGGGCAATGCTGAACGTCTGCGTCTCCTATCGCGTCTGCGGTGATGTCGACGTGTCGAAGCTGCACGACGCCGTCGACGCCGTGGCGCTGCGGCACGACGCGCTGCGCACCACCTACGCCACCGACGAGAACGGTGAACCGCGCGCCGTCGTCCACGCCGACCTGCGGCCGGGTTGGGCGGAGTACGACCTGGCCGACCTGTCGGCGCACGCGCGCCAACTGCGATTGGAAGTGCTCGCGCAGCGCGAGTTCGCCACCCCGTTCGACTTGTCCGCCGACGCACCGCTGCGGATCACCGTGCTACGCACCGGCCCCGGCGAACACCTGATGCTGTTGGTGGCGCACCACATCGCCTGGGACGACGGTTGCTGGGAGGTGTTCTTCACCGACCTCACCCGCGCCTACACCGGCGCCGACCTGGTGCCGGCCCCCCAGCCGGGCGTTGCCGCCGTGACCAACACGGCGGAAGCCGACCTGCAGTACTGGCTCGCGGAGATGGCCGATCCACCCGAGCCGCTGGAACTTCCCGGCCCGAGCGGCTCGGCGGTCCCGACCAACTGGCGTTCCGCGCGAAGCACCCTGCGGCTACCCGCCGAGGTCGCGCACCGCATCGCCGCGTTGGCAACCGAAACCCATGCCACGCCCTACACGGTGCTGCTGAGCGCATTCGGCGCGTTGGTGCATCGCTACAGCCACGCCGACGACTTCCTGGTGGTCACCCCGGTGCTCAACCGTGTGGCGGGAACCGAGGATGCGATCGGGTACTACGGCAACACCATCGCGATGCGGCTGCGGCCGCGCTCGTCGTCGACGTTCCGGGAGTTGCTGACTGCGAGCCGCGACACCGCTCTCGGGGCGTTCGCGCACCAGGGCATCGACCTCGACCACGTGGTGCGCGCGCTCAACCCCGATCGACGCCACGGAGCCGAGCGACTGACCCGGGTCAGCTTCGGGTTCCGGAGACCCGACCGACACGGCTTCACCCCGCCCGGCGTGCGGTGTGAACGCGCCGAGTTCCGCAGCCGACTCACTCAGCTGCCACTGGGTTTCATGATCGAATACGATGCCGAACCCTGCGGCGACGGCGTGCTGATCGAGGTCGAGCACCTCGTCGAGATCATCGAGCCGGCCTTGGCCGAGCAGATGCTCGACCACTTCGCCGTGCTGTTGGACAGCGCACTGGCCGACCCCGACACGCCGCTGGCCCGGCTCGGCCTGATGGGCGCCGCGACGGCCGCGTGGTTGCACGAGGTGTCGTGCGGCGAACAATTCCACACTGTCCCAAGCACTCTCGCCGACCTGGTGTCCGCACGGGTGGACCTCGCGCCGGAAACTGTTGCGGTGGTCTACGAGGGCCGCCACTACACCTATCGCGAGGTCAACGAGGCCGCCAACCGGGTGGCGCACTGGCTGATCGGCCAGGGGATCGGCGCCGAGGACCGCGTCGCGGTGTTGCTCGACAAGTCACCCGAGCTGGTGATCACCGCGCTGGGCGTGGTCAAGGCCGGTGCGGTGTACCTGCCGATCGACCCCACCTACCCGCAGGACCGGTTGTCGTTCATCCTCGACGACTGCGACGCGAAGTTGACGCTGCGCGAACCGGTCACCGACCTGGACAACTACCGCGACGACGACCCGACCGACGCCGACCGGGTTCGACCGCTGCGCCCGGAGAACACCGCCTACCTGATCTACACGTCCGGCTCGACCGGCATGCCCAAGGGTGTGCCGGTGCCGCATTTCCCGGTCGCGGAGTACTTCGTCTGGTTCCAGGACGAGTACCGGGTCGACACGGACGACCGGCTGCTGCAGGTGGCCTCGCCCAGCTTCGATGTGTCGATCGCGGAGATCTTCGGCACCCTGGCCTGCGGGGCGCGGCTGGTGATCCACAAACCAGGTGGCCTGACCGACATCGGCTATCTGACTGATCTGCTGCGTGACGAAGGCATCACGGCGATGCATTTCGTGCCGTCCCTGCTGGGGTTGTTCCTCTCGCTACCCGGTGTGAATCAGTGGCGAACGTTGCAGCGGGTTCCGGTCGGCGGCGAGCCCCTGCCCGGCGAGGTGGCCGACAAGTTCCACGCGACGTTCGACGCGCTGCTGCACAACTTCTACGGGCCCACCGAAACGGTGATCAACGCCAGCCGGTACAAGGTCCAGGGCCGACAAGGTACCCGTATCGTGCCGATCGGCCGTCCCAAGATCAACACCCAGATGTATCTGCTCGATGATGCGCTGCGACCCGTCCCCGTCGGGGTGATCGGCGAAATCTACATCGGCGGAAGCCATGTCGCACACGGCTACCACCGGCGGCCCGCCCTCACCGCCGAGCGGTTCGTCGCCGACCCGTTCACCCCGGGTGGCCGGCTGTACCGGTCCGGCGATCTGGCGCGGCGCAACGCCGACGGTGACATCGAGTTCGTCGGGCGCGTCGACGAGCAGGTCAAGATCCGGGGATTCCGCATCGAGTTGGCTGACGTAGCGGCGGCGATTTCCGTCGATCCCAGCGTCGGTCAGGCCGTGGTGCTGGTCGCAGACCTACCTACGTTGGGCAAGAGTCTGGTCGGCTACCTGACCCCGGCGGCCGGCGGGGACACCGACAGCGTCGAGGTGGAACGTATCCGGGCCCGGGTCGCCGCGGCGCTGCCCGAATACATGGTCCCGGCGGGATACGTCGTACTCGACGAGATACCCATCACCACGCACGGCAAGATCGACCGTGCCGCGTTGCCCGCACCGGAGATGTTGTCCAGCACCGAGTTCCGAGATCCGGAAAGCGCTACCGAACGGCGCCTCGCGGAACTGTTCGGCGAGCTGCTCGGCCGCGACCGGATCGGCGCCGACGATTCGTTCTTCGACCTGGGCGGGCATTCCCTGCTGGCCACCAGACTGGTGGCTGGTGTGCGCTCGGCGTTCGGTATCGACGTCGGCGTCCGGGAGGTCTTCGAGCTCGCGACGGTGGCCCGGCTGGCCGATCGCATCGAGGCACTCGTTTCTGGGGCGGAGGTGTCGACCAGGCCGCGGCTGATCGCCGCAACCAACGACGGACCGGCGCTACTGTCCGCATCGCAGCTGCGCACCTGGTTCTCCTACCGACTCGACGGGCCCAGCGCGGTGCAGAACATTCCGTTCGCCGCGCGGCTGAGCGGACCGTGCGACACCGCCGCCCTGCAGATCGCGATCGGCGATGTCGTCGACCGGCACGACATCCTGCGCACCAGGTACCGCGAGATCGACGGTGTGCCTTACCAGATGGTCGACCCGCCCGCGGGTGACGGCACGTTCGCGGTGCGCCGCGCCGACGGCGAGGGTGCGGGCTGGGTACGCGACGAACTGAACCGCGAGTGCGGCGTCGTCTTCGACCTCGAACGTGACTGGCCGATCCGCGCCGCGGTGCTCGGCACGCCCGACGAACATGTGCTGTCACTGGTCGTGCACCACATCGCCGGCGACCACTGGTCGGCGAATGTGCTCTTCACCGACCTGCTCACCGCCTATCGGGCCCGCCGCGGCGGGCAACGGCCCGGCTGGGCACCGCTGCCGGTGCAGTACGCCGACTACGCCGCCTGGCAGGCCGCGCTGCTCGACGAGAACGGGGAAACCGTTGGCCCGCAACGGGACTACTGGAAGCGGCAACTTTCAGGGCTGGCCGAGGAGGCCGGCCTGCGACCGGACTTCCCCCGCCCACCGGTGTCCAGCGGGTTGGCCGACACCGTCGAGTTCAACGTCGACGCAGCCACCCGGGACAAGCTCACCGCGTTGACCAAAGATCTTGGGATCACCGAGTTCATGCTGCTGCAGGCCGCGGTCGCCGTCGTACTGCACAAGGCCGGCGGCGGGGTGGACGTCCCCATCGGCGCCCCAGTGGCGGGTCGCACCGAGCCCGAGTTGGACCGGCTTGTCGGGTTTTTCGTCAACGTCCTGGTGCTGCGCAACGACCTGCGGGACAACCCCACGCTGACCGGGCTGCTGCACCGGGTGCGCGAAATGGCGCTGTCGGCCTACGCGCACCAGGACCTGCCGTTCGACCGGGTGGTGGACGCGGTGCGCCCGGTGCGGACCCTGTCGCGCAATCCGCTCTTCCAGGTGGTGGTGCACGTCCGCGAGCAGGGGCCGCAGGGCCGCGTCGTCGACAGCGGGCTCGACGGTGACACGACCTTCTCCGTGGTCGAGCCGAAATTCGACGCCGCTCATGCCGACCTGTCGGTCAACTTCTTCGTCGCCGGCGAACCGCACGGCGGCGGCTATCGCGGGCATCTGCTCTACCGGCCCGAGCTCTACGACCGCGCAACCGCGCAACGGTTCACCGAATGGCTGGGTCGTGTCATCGACGCGTTCGCCGACGATCCGGACCGTCGGCTGGCCAATGTCGAGATCGTCGGAGTCGAGCAGCGTCGACGGATTCTCCAGGACTGGAGCGCAGGCGCCGGTCCGGCGCAGGTCTATCTCCTCGATGACGCGCTGAACCCGGTCCCGGTCGGCGTGGTGGGTGACGTCTACAGTTCGGGTGGCCCGCTGACGGGTGCCCGTTGGAGCCGCGCCGACGTCACCGCGACGCGGTTGCTGCCGAATCCCTATGCGACCGAGCCGGGTTCGCGGTTTTACCGCACTGATGACCGGGCCAGGTGGACCGATGCCGGTCAGTTGGAGTTCGTCGGCCACGCCGACCGGGCCGAACGGCGGCCGCCGGCCGCGGCGCCGATACGGCCGAACGAACCGCCCAGCACCGACACCGAACGTGCGCTGGCCGCGATGCTCGCCGAGGTTCTCGACGTAACGGACGTCGGACGCTACGACGACTTCTTCAGCCTGGGCGGGGACAGCATCCGGGCGGTGCAACTGGCGGCTCGAGCCCGCGACGGCGGCATCGATCTCAGGCCGCGCCTGGTGTTCGAGCTGCCCGTCCTGCACGATCTTGCCGCAGCGCTGGACAGCGGGGCCGGTTCATCCGACACCGACGGTGACGATCCGGGCGACACCCACCATGCTCCGATGACGGCGTCGGGCCTGTCCGCCGACGAACTGGTCGAGGTCACCGCATCGTGGGCACAGCTCCGAGGCGACTCGCCGTGACCCCGAGCAGCGCCATCGAGGACGTCTTGGCGTTGAGCCCACTGCAACTGGGGCTCTTCTCGATGGCGGCACTCACCGACGCTGAAGACGGCATCGATCCGTACGTCATCGCGATGGCCGCCGACATCACCGGAATCCTGGACGTCGGATTGCTCCGGGAATGCGCCGCGACGATGCTGGCGCGGCACCCCAACCTGCGAGCCAGTTTCGTGCGGGCCGACGTGCAGGGCGGACGCGGCCGGACGGTGCAGGTGATCCCGGCCGACGTCGAGTTGTCGTGGCGACAGGTCACTGCCGCCACGGCCGCGGAGGCGCGCAGGCTGGAGGACGGCGAGCGCAGCAGGCGATTCGACCTGCAACGCGGCCCGGCGATCCGGTTCCTGCTCATCGAAAGGCCCGATGCTCGTTGGCGATTGGTGATCGTCGCCCACCACATCGTCATCGACGGCTGGTCGCTGCCGCTGTTCGTGGGTGAGCTCATCACGCTCTACCGCTGCGGTGGCCGCACCGCCGCACTGCCGCCGGCCCCCCGCGCCTACCGTGACTACATCGGTTGGCTGGCCGGCCGCGACGAGGAAGCGGGTCGGGCGTTGTGGCGCGAGCACCTCGGGGGGATGGCCGGTCCGACACTGTTGACTCCCGCGCTCGCCGCGGCCGCGCCGGCGGGGGGACTGCCGCGGCGCACCGAGCGCAGACTTGGCCGGGAGGCCACCGGCCGGCTGGTCGACGCTGCCCGCCGATGCGGTGTCACGTTCAACACACTGGTTCAAATGGCTTGGGCTACGGTACTTTCAGCGCTCACCGACTCCGACGACGTGGTTTTCGGGGTGACGGTCTCCGGCCGTCCCGCTCAACTCCGCGGTGTGGAGACCATGGTCGGCCTGTTCATCAACACCGTACCGTTACGGGTCCGGTTGGACCCGGCCGGCAGCGTTGCGGCGCACTGTCTGGCGGTACAGCGCAGCGCCGCTGCGCTACGGGAGCACAGCTATCTGCCGCATGCCGAGTTGCGAACGCTGGCCGGCATCGGCGAGATGTTCGACACCCTGTTGGTGTACGAGAACTTTCCACCCGGCGGGGTGGTCGGCAGCACCGAGTTCACCGCCAAGGGGGCCACCATCCGCCCGGTGGCATTGGAGAGCCTGTCGCACTTCCCGGTGACGATCGCGGCACACCTGACCGACGGCGAACTGACGGTGTACGTGGAGACGCTCGACGGGGCCCTCGGATCGCTACGTCCGGAGGACCTCGGTCAGCGGCTGATCGATACCATGCAGCGTCTGATCACCGCGTGGGACAGCCCACTTCGTGACGTGAGCATTCTGTTCGATGGTGAGGCCGAAAGGATCCTGGCGACGGGCCGTTCCGGTGAGCCGACACCGGAGGGCAGCGGCGTGCACGTCCGGTTCAGCGAGGCCGCGGCGGCACGCCCCGGTTCGGTTGCGCTGACCTGGCCGGGTGGGCAGCTGACCTACGGTCAGCTCGCCGCCGCCGCCGATCGGCTGGCGGCCGCTCTCGTCGCACGCGGTGTGCGCGCCGAGACCCCGGTGGCGGTGAAGCTGCCCCGCGGCCCGGAGTACGTGGTGGCGATGTTCGCGGTCCTCAAGGCCGGTGCCATGATCGTGCCCCTGGACCCGGGAATGCCCGCGGAGCGCATCGACGACATTCTGAACCAGACCGGTGCACCCATTGTCGTCGATGCACCGTTGTTGGTCGAAATCGACGGCGCCCCAGCGTCTCCCGGCTATCGGCCAGCCGCTGTGCACTCGCAGCAGGCGGCTTACGCGGTCTTCACCTCGGGCACCACCGGGCGGCCCAAGGGCGTGGTCGGCACCCACCGGGCCCTGCTGGCCTACATCGACGACCACGTGCGCCACGTGCTTCGGCCGGCGGCTGCCCGGATCGGTCGCCCGCTGCGCATCGCGCACGCCTGGTCGTTCACCTTCGACGCGGCCTGGCAGCCGCTTGCGGCGCTGCTCGGCGGCCACCAGGTGCACATCATCGGTGACGACACCCGGCGCGACGCCGAAGCGCTGGTCGCGGAGATCGACCGGTCCGGAATCGACATGATCGACACCACGCCGTCGATGTTCGGCCAACTGCGTGCCGTGGGCCTGCTTTCCGGCGTTCCGCTGGCGGTGCTGGCGCTCGGCGGCGAAGCCGTCGGCGTCGGGATGTGGCGGGCGATCCGCGAGGACTGCGCGCGGACCGGCGCGGTGGCGTACAACTGCTACGGTCCGACCGAGACGACCGTCGAGGCCGTCGTCGCGACCATCGATGAGCACGAACAACCGTCGATCGGCCGGCCCACCGGGCCCAGCCGGGCGTACGTGCTGGACTCTTGGCTGCGCCCGGTGCCCGACGGGGTGACGGGTGAACTGTATGTGGCCGGCGATCAGCTGACCCGCGGCTACCTCGGCCGCGCTGCCGAGAGCGCGGTCCGGTTCGTCGCGGATCCGTTCGAGGCCGGCGGGCGCATGTACCGGACCGGCGATGTAGTGCGGCGCGAACCCGCCGGGTCGCTGCGCTACCTGGGCCGCACCGACGATCAGGTGAAGATACGCGGCTTTCGCGTCGAACCGGGGGAGATCTCGGCAGTGCTGCAGACCCATCCCGCGGTGCGTGGCGCTCACGTCGCGGTCCGCAGGCATCGCAGCGGACCCCGGCTGACCGCGTACGCCGCGACCGGCGGCACCCAGGTGCCGGTCACCGAAATGCGCGCCATGCTGGATGCCCGGTTGCCACGCCACCTGGTGCCGCACCACATCGTCGTGGTCGACGAGCTGCCGCTGACCGCGCACGGCAAGATCGACGACTCCGCGTTGGCGGCGGCCGACGGCCGGACCGATGACGGCACCGCCGACGCGCCGGAAACCGAAACCGAGGCGGCGCTGGCCGAGGCGGTGGCCGAACTGCTCGACGTGACCACCGTGGATGTCAGCGCCGATCTGCTGTCGCTCGGGCTGGACAGTATTGTCGCGCTGTCGGTCGTCCAAGGTGCCCGCCGGCGCGGAATCCCATTGCGGGCGCGGCTGATGCTCGAGGGTGGCAGCATTCGCGAGCTCGCCGCGGCGATCGACGCCGACACCGCGGCGGTCGCGCACCGCGACAACAGCGGCGAACCAATCCCGTTGTTGCCCAGCGCGTACTGGCTCTACGAGTACGGTGACCCGCGGCGGCTGGCGCAGACCGAGGTGATCCGGCTGCCGGACGGGATCACCCGCGAGCGGCTGCAGACCCTGCTGCGGGTCGTCGTCGACGGCCATGAAGTGTTGCGCGCCCGGTTGGACCTCGACACCATGACTCTGGTCGCCGGACCCGATACGCAGTACCTGAGCGAGGTATGGGCGAGTGGTGACCTGACCGCCGAGGTCGCCGAAGTAACCCGGCGCGGGCTGGAAAGCCTTGACCCGCAACGGGGCCGGCTGCTGTCGGCGGTGTGGCTGCGCGAACCCGCCGGCCCGGGCGTACTGGTGCTGACGGCTCACGTGCTGGCCATGGACCCGGCGTCGTGGCGCATCGTGCTGGGCGAGCTGGATGCCGGTTGGCACGCGCTGGCCGCCGGGCGCCCGCCCACCCCGGTGGGCGAGCACACCGACTACCGCCGATGGTCGCACCGGCTGGGTGATCGCGCGCTGAAGCTCGATACCTGTGACTTCTGGGTGGGCCAGCTCGACGGTCCCGATCCCGACCTGGGCAGGCGCCGGGTGCGCCCGGCCTCGGATCGCGCCCGCGACCTGGTGGTCAGCCTGTCGCTGACGGATGCCAACGTGACGGCCCGGCTGCTGTCGGCGGCGGCGCCGATGCCGCAGCTGTTGGCCGCCGCGGCGGCTCGGACGATCACCGCGTGGCGGCGGCACCGCGGCCAGGACGCCCCGCCGCCGCTGCTGGCCCTCGAAACGCACGGCCGCGCCGACGCGGTGGTCGGCGGCACCGTCGACACCGGCGACACCGTCGGCCTGCTCAGCGCCATCTACCCGCTGCGGATACGGTCCGCCGTCGCCGCCGAGCTCACGGCCATCCCCGGTGACGCCATCGACTACGGGCTGCTGCGCTACCTGCGCTCCGATACCGGCGAACGGTTGCGCGGTCACCCCGAACCGCAAGTGCTGCTCAACTACCTGGGTCGCACCGAACTCGGCGGTGCCGGAGTGCTCACCGTGGACCGCGCGCTGCTGGTCGGGGTCGCGCCGCTACCCGAACCGGAACTGGCGGTGCGCCACGAACTTACGGTCATCGCCGCGGTCGTTGCCAGGGGTGACGCCGCCGTGCTGGCCGCCCAGTGGCGGTCACTGCCCGACATCCTGGCCGCCGAGGACATCGCGATCCTGCAGGCGCTGTGGCAGGAAGCACTTCGCGAGGTTGCATCATGACGCCGAGTCCCTCCAACGAACACCCATCGGGCATCCGCAGCAAGGATGGTGCCCTGATGAGCGCACCGGGTATCGCGGGCCGGCCGGTCCCGACGACGCTCGCGGTTGTCGGCGCCGGGGCCAAGGCGGTGGCCGTGGCCGCCAAGGCTGCCGAGTTGCGCCATATGGGCGTCGACGTTCCAGACGTGGTCGCTGTCGAACGCGCCGAGGTGGCTGCCAACTGGCAGGCCGGCGGCGGCTGGACCGACGGGCAGCACCGGCTGGGCACCAGCCCCGAGAAGGACGTCGGCTTCCCGTACCGGTCGTCGTTGGTACCGCGCCGCAACGCCGAACTCGACGAGCGGATGACCCGCCACAGCTGGCAGTCCTACCTGATCGCCACCGCGCAGTTCGCCGAATGGATCGACCGGGGCCGCCCGGCGCCCACGCACCGGAAATGGGCGCAATACCTGCGTTGGGTCGCCGACAACGTCGGTATGACCGTGGTGGCCGGCGAGGTCGAGCGCATCGGCGTGCACACCGGCGAGCGTGGAGTCCGTTGGGCGTTGCACACCCGCGAGGACACCGTGTGCGCCGACTCGGTGATGATCACCGGACCGGGACAGGCCGAGCGTTCCATCCTGCCCGGCAATCCGCGGGTGCTGTCCATCGCGCAGTTCTGGCACCGTGCCGCCGAGCATGAGCGGATCGCTGCCGAGCGCGTCGCGGTGATCGGTGGTGGCGAGACCGCCGCCTCGATGCTCAACGAGCTGTTCGGACACCGGGTTTCGACGATCACCGTGATCTCGCCGCAGGTGACCCTGTTCACCCGTGGTGAGGGTTTCTTCGAGAACACGCTGTTCTCCGACCCGATCGGCTGGACCGGCCTGACGCTGGCCGAACGCCGCGACGCACTGGGCCGCACCGACCGCGGCGTGTTCTCGGCTCGGGTGCAGGATGCGTTGTTGGCCGACGACCGAATCCGTCACCTCCGCGGACGGGTCGCGCATGCGGTCGCGCGTGATGGGCGGATCCGGTTGACGCTGCACGCGGGAACGGGAGTCGGGCCGAGCGCTGAGCGCGTGGAGACCGTGCACGGATTCGACCTGGTGATAGACGGTTCGGGTGCGGACCCGCTGTGGTTCGTGCCGCTGCTGGGCCAGGACGCGTTGGACTTGTTGGAACTCGGCTTGGGTTGCCAGTTGACCGGCGTGGCACTGGAGGAGGCCATCGGCGATGACCTGGCCGTCGCGGAAGTGACCCCGAAGCTGTTCCTGCCCGGCCTGGCCGGGCTCACCCAGGGTCCGGGATTTCCCAACCTCAGTTGCCTCGGACTGCTGTCCGAGCGGGTGTTGGGTGCGTGCATCGCCGGGCCCGGCACCGACCGTTTGAACAGGAGAAGCAATGAGCGCCAACCCATTTGATGACGACAGCGGCTCTTTCTATGTGCTGATCAACGGCGAGGACCAACACAGCCTGTGGCCGGCCTTCGCCGGTGTCCCGGCGGGCTGGCGGGTGGTGTTCGGCGAGGCCGGCCGCGCTGACTGCCTGGCCTACGTCGAACAGCACTGGACCGATATGCGGCCGCGCAGCCTGCGCGAGGCCATGGGCGGTTGATCGGCTGACCCGTGGGCGTGCGGTGGGCTGCGGAGCCAGCATGTCCACTGCGCCGACCGTACGGTCTGTCGATCAAGTCGAGATGGTCCTTGGGGACAGCCAGTATTGGCTGTCCCCAAGGACACCACTTCAATTCAGTGCCGTTCACTCACCGGCGCTGGACTCACCGGCGCCGGACGTGCTGTCGCCCGACTTGCGGTTGCTGGACTTGCGGTCGCCCGACGTGCTCTCGCTGGACTCCGACTTGCGGTTGCTGGACTTGCGGTCGTCCGACGTGCTCTCGCTCGTCTCCGACTTGCGGTTGCCCGACCTGCG
>CAYLWH010000004.1:7465-14868 GCA_964387245.1 uncultured Mycobacterium sp. | reverse complement strand
TGCGGTCGTCCGACGTGCTCTCGCTCGTCTCCGACTTGCGGTTGCCCGACCTGCGGTTGCTGGACTTGCGGTCGCCCGACGTGCTCTCGCTCGTCTCCGACTTGCGGTTGCCCGACCTGGCGTCGCTGGAGGTGGTCACGCTGGACGCGCTCTCGCTCGACGTGTCACCGCCGTTCCTGCCACCCGCCCCGTCGTCGTCGCCGTCCCCGACGGTGGTAGTCGTGCCGGTCGACGTTGCCGTGCCACCAGCCGCGTTGTCGGTGACTACACCCGTCTTGGCGGGGGCGCCGTCCGCACCGTCCTGAGTCTCGGATGCGACGATCACCGCCGCGGCGGCCCCGTCCTTGCGGGCCGGTGCAGTCCCGTGCCCAGAAGCCGCGGTGTCGAACTTGAGAGCAACGGTGTCATTGCTGGGGGTGATGTCGGTCGGCGACGCCAATACCTGAGTGGCATTTTCCGCGGAGGTGAGGACGGCCTTCGGTGTCACCGGCGGAGGATTGAGAGCGGTGGCAATCGCCCCGGGCACCTGAAGCGTGAAGAAGTGCAGGGTGCCTCGCGGAGAGAACATGCCCGGAAACGCCTGAGGCGGAAAATTGGGGTCTGTGGTGAATTCCGGCACGTATCCGTTGAGGAAGGCGTTGGCGATCTTGGCCGGCGCGTTGATCATCTCGCTGACCGCTGTCGCGAGGTCGGCGTTCACCAGCGCGGCCCGGGTGCGATCGAGAATCTCCGTGGTTTGGACGATGGCGGTGACCGTCGGGGCCATCAGAGCCCTGCCGAGGTCGCCCACCATGCCGCGGGTGATCACGGCGTCGAGCACGCGCGCGAGCGGGTCGGCGCCGATAGACGCCGCGAACTCGCCGGGAATCTTGAAGACATCGAGCAGCGTTTGTCTCGAATCGGACAGAAAGTCCACCAAGAACCAGGTGTTGAGCTCGCTGAACGCCTGGACGAACTCGCCTTGCGCAAGGTAGCCCAGTGAGGCCGCCAGGACAGTCGGCAGCCTCGCGAACCCTTCCTTCATTTCCGCAAGCATGTCCGCACCTGCCGCGTCGATGCGGTCGCCATAGTTCGATTGGAAGTTCGCCAGCGCATCCAGTAGAGGCAGTGGGTCGGCCAGGGTGGCGGCGACGAACTGGCCGATTTCAGTGTGGAGCGCAGGGTTGCCCAGCGCCTGTGCCAGCGCAGTCGACGTGGACGAGGTGTTGGTGCTCAGCGTGTTCACGGTGGTGAACGTGTTCGTCAGGGTCTGTCCCCACAGGTCGAACGGATTCTCGAACGCCGAGATTACGACGGCTGCCTCCCGCATCTCGGGCACGGCCGGCGTGGCCATCACCGGATTGACGGCGAGGACCCCGGCGCTCGCCAGCGCGACGCCGGCCACCAGGAACTTGGTACCGCGGGAAGCCGACGGTGAGCGGCGCGACGCGTAGTCGCATTGCGCCAAGTCGGAACGTAGGGCTAGTAGCACGATCTCTCCTGTAGTCGGTGAATTCTGTGAGACGCCTGGAGATTAGCTTAGGGTTACCTGGGTAACAAGAGGTATGCCTTACCTTAATGAGGGTGCCCTAGCCTGAGCAGGACGAACCTGGCCCTGCTGACGTGGTGGGTTTCAGCCGGGCGCGGGGATTCGGCGCTGTCGGGATTCCGCCGGTCGTCGGTGGCTGTTTCTGGTAGAGGTCACCGGGGCAGCCGGGTGATGCGGTGGTCCCGGATCAAGCCGGGCCGAGCCTGCGGCGTTCGGGTGCAGCCCAGGACCTCAGCCGGGCCGGGCCACCACATCCATGTCGAACACCCGGGCGTGCAGCACGGTGCGGTTACGCAAGGCGGCCCGTACCGCGCGGTGCAGCCCATCCTCGAGGTAGACCACGCCCTGCCACTTCACGGCGTGCGGAAACAGGTCTCCGTAGAACGTGGAGTCCTCGGACAGCAGTCGGTCCAGCGCCAGCACCGTCGTCGTGGTGACCAGTTCGTCGAGGCGGATCTGACGGGGCGGTATCCGCGACCAGTCACGGTAGGACAACCCGTGTTCGGGATACGGCTTGCCGTCGCGCACACCTTTGAAGATCACCGGCGTGTGCCTCCGGATGCGACCCCGACCATAACCGCAAAGGCTAGCGGGTCAGGCCGCGGCTGAGCGCGCCGGAGCGGAACCCGGCCGTGCCGGATTCCGCAACGCCCCCGCAGTGCGCCCCGCCCGCCGCCGGGTGACCGTAAAATGATCTGACGAACGCAAACGCGAGGATGGTGGAAACGGTGAGCGGTGCCGACGAACGTCGCTTCGACGTGCTGCGTGCCATCGTGGCCGACTTCGTGTCCACCAAGGAGCCGATCGGCTCCAAGACACTGGTGGAACGGCACCACCTCGGGGTGTCCAGCGCAACTGTCCGCAACGACATGGCCGTCCTGGAGGCCGAGGGCTACATCGCCCAGCCGCACACCAGCTCTGGCCGGGTTCCCACCGAGAAGGGCTACCGGGAGTTCGTCAATCGACTCGAAGACGTCAAGCCGATGTCGGGCCCGGAACGTAGGGCCATCCTGACCTTTCTGGAATCCGGCTTCGACCTCGACGACGTGCTGCGCCGTTCGGTCCGGCTGCTTGCGCAGTTGACCAGGCAGGTCGCCGTCGTGCAGTACCCGACGCTGTCGGCGTCGACGGTGCGCCATCTGGAGGTTGTCGCGCTCACCCCGGCCCGGTTGCTGCTGGTGGTGATCACCGACTCCGGGCGGGTGGATCAGCGGATAGTCGAGTTGGGCGACGCGATCGACGAGGCTGCGCTTGCCCAGCTGCGGGACCTGCTGGGCAAGGCCCTCGACGGCAAGAAGCTGGCCGCCGCGTCGGTCGCGGTGGCCGACCTGGCTGCCCAACTGGATCGGGCGAGAACCTCCCATCAACTCAGCGACGCCGTCGGACGTTCGGCGACCGTGCTGCTGGAAACCCTGGTTGAGCGCCATGAGGAACGCCTGCTGATGGGTGGCACCGCGAATCTGACCCGCAACACCGCCGATTTCGGCGGTTCGCTGCGCTCGGTTCTGGAGGCGCTCGAGGAGCAGGTGGTTGTGCTCAAACTGCTGGCCGCCCAGCAGGAGGCCGGCAAGGTGACCGTCCGCATCGGGCATGAGGCGGAGATCGCGTCCGGAGCCGAGCAAATGGCCGGAACGTCGGTGGTGTCCACAACGTACGGCACAATGGACACCGTCTACGGCGGCATGGGGGTGCTCGGTCCCACCCGGATGGACTATCCGGGAACCATCGCCAGTGTCGCCGCGGTTGCTCTATACATCGGTGAAGTTCTGGGCACCCGTTAAACCGGTTTCTGTAAGGTCTGGGGAAGAGAAGTGGCACGCGACTATTACGGTCTGCTCGGCGTGAGCCAGGGCGCCAGCGATTCCGAGATCAAGCGCGCCTACCGCCGGTTGGCCCGTGAACTGCACCCGGACGTCAATCCGGACGCCGCCGCGCAGGCGCGGTTCAAGGAGATCTCGGTCGCCTACGAGGTGCTTTCGGACCCGGAGAAGCGCCGCGTCGTCGATCTCGGCGGCGACCCGCTGGAAAGCGCCGGCATGGGCGCCGGCGGCGGGTTCGGCGGGTTCGGCGGTCTGGGTGACGTATTCGAGGCCTTCTTCGGTGGGGGTGGGACCTCGCGCGGGCCCACCGGACGGGTCCGGCCCGGGTCCGACTCGCTGTTGCGGATGCGGTTGGATCTCGCCGAATGCGCCACCGGCGTGACCAAGCAGGTCACTGTCGACACGGCCGTGCTGTGCGACAAGTGCCAGGGCAAGGGCACCCACGACAACTCCCGGCCGGCCGCTTGCGAGACCTGCGGCGGACGCGGCGAGGTGCAGTCGGTACAGCGCTCGCTGCTGGGTCAGGTCATGACGTCGCGCCAGTGCCCCACCTGCCGCGGTGCCGGCGAGGTCATTCCCGACCCGTGCCACCGGTGCGGCGGTGACGGCCGGGTGCGGTCCCGCCGTGAGATCAGCGTCAAGATCCCGGCCGGGGTGGCCGACGGGATGCGGGTTCGGCTCGCCGCCCAGGGCGAGGTCGGTCCCGGCGGCGGCCCCGCCGGCGACCTCTACGTCGAGGTGCACGAGCAGGCCCACGACACCTTCCTGCGCGACGGCGACGACCTGCACTGCACCGTCGAGGTGCCGATGGTCGACGCAGCGCTCGGCACGTCGGTGGCGCTGGACGACATCCTCGACGGAACCACCGAGATCACCATCCCGGCGGGGACCCAGCCCGGGGCGCGCATCACCCTGCGCGGGCGCGGCATGCCGCACCTGCGCTCCGAGGTGCGTGGCGATCTGCACGCCCACGTCGACGTCGTCGTGCCGGCGAAGCTGGACCACAAGGACACCGAACTGCTGCGCGAACTCAAGGAGAACCGCACCCGCGACGTCGCCGGGGTGCGCTCCACGCACAACAGTTCCCAAGCCAACAACGGCGGCCTGTTCAGCCGGCTGCGTGAGACGTTCACCGCCCGCTGACGCGGTGAACCGCCATTTCTAGCGGGCTGTTCTACGTCGACGCGCTGCCCGATGTGGGCGGTCTGGCCGTCGTCGACGGCGACGAGGGCTTCCACGCCGCGACCGTGCGCCGGCTTCGGGTCGGCGAGCCCGTCATGCTGGGCGACGGCGCCGGCGAGTTGGCCGACTGTCGGGTCGCCGAGACCGGTAAAGGCGAACTGCGCGCCACCGTGCTGGTCCGGCGTAGCGAGCCGGCGCCACGCCCCACGGTCACCGTCGTTCAGGCCATTCCCAAGTCCGACCGCTCCGAACTGGCCGTCGAACTGGCGACCGAGGCCGGTGCAGACGCCTTCCTTGCCTGGCAGTCCGCCCGGTGCGTGGCCCGCTGGGACGGCCCGAAGTCCGACAAAGGGCTGCGGCGCTGGCGTGCGGCGGCCCGCTCGGCGGCCCGGCAGTCCAGGCGCCCCTACATCCCCGCGGTGGACGGCGTGCTGAGCACCGCCGACCTTGTCGACAAGGTGGCCGGTGGGCTGGTGCTGGTGCTCCACGAGGCCGCCGCCGCACCGCTGGCCAGCCTGGATCTGGCCGCCGCCGAGGACATCGCCCTGGTGGTCGGGCCGGAAGGCGGGCTGACCGACGAGGAGGTCAGCGCGCTCACGGCGGCGGGAGCGTGCGCGGTCCGGCTGGGCCCTACGGTGCTGCGGACCTCCACGGCCGCCGCGGTGGCCCTGGGGGCTCTGGGGGTGCTGACACCGCGTTGGGGTCAGCGGAGGTCTTCGAGGCCGAACTGGTCGGGGTGATCGTCGAGCGCCGCCGGGCGCTCACACATCATGTATTTCACGGTGTTTCCGCCGGATCGGGCGGCGTCTCGCGCGGCGGCCGACGCCAACGAAACCAGTTCGTCGACCAGGCCTGCGGGCGCACACGCCGCCAGGCCGCGCATCGGGGTGCACACCACGCCCACACTGAGCGTCATTCGCAGTGCGGTCCGCACCCCGCCGCGCAACCGGTCCAGAAGCGGGCCGGCGTCCGGCTCGGTGAAGCTGTCGGCGATCAGGAAGTCGGTGCCGTCGACGTGGGCCACCACGGCGTCGTTCCTGGTGTCCTCGCGGAGCAGTTGGCCCATCGCGACGCGGGTGCGTTCGCCGGCGACCGGGCCGCTGGACTGCAGCACTATCGGCAACTGGTCCAGACGGGCCACGATGAGCACCAGTTGGCGGTCGTCCAGCCGGCTGCGGGAAGCGATGAACGCTCCGGTCGCATCGACGAACGCGGCTCGGTTGAGCAACCCGGTCACCGGCTCGATCTCGTTGAGCAGCACCCTGATGCCGAGCAGGTGCACCAGCATCTGGGTCACTGCGGTGACCGTGAGAGCCACGATCGCAGCCGAGACCACCAGGCACAGCGCCCGCGCGACGTCGCCGGAGCCGGCGATCCGGACGATGGGCACCAGCGCGGTGGCCGCCCCCAGGATGAACAACGGCAGCAGGTAGCGCACCGTGTGGAAGAACACGATGTAGGCGGTGAGCGCGGCGAACAGCATGCACACCAACACGGCGCTGACCTGGTCCGACCGGGTGAGGCTGGCCGCGCAGATGCCCAGCGCCAGTACGGCGACGACCACCAGCGATTCGACCCGGGTGGGCCATCGTCGTCGGCTCCAGCACGCCGCGACCACCAGGCACGACGCACACACCGCCAGCGTAGCCGACTCGCCGAGCGCGCCACGTGGCCCGACCGGGCTCCAGATCATCAGCACGGCGACCGCGGCGCGCAGCATCACCAGCAACACGACGAGGCGGCGGGTGGCGCGCTGGAACCCGCGGGCCGCCAGGGTAGCGGTGATCCAGTAGTAGTGGTCCGGCTGATTACGCCACCTACGCAGTGTCCGGATCATCGCTTCGCCTGCTGCATCGGAACGTCTGACATGAATTCCCCCGGTCCCGGAGTCTACCGGGTGTGCCCGCCATTCAGCGAGCCCCGGAGACCGTGGACGGTAGACTCGGCATTCGGATCACCTGCGACAACAGCCCACGACAGCACAGAAGGTAGGCACGAAAGCCCACGTGACGCCCCGCGAGACGACCGCCGCTCCCGCAGGTAACGCGGTGAAAAGCAGCATCGATGTTCCGCCCGACATCGTCGTGGGCCTGCTCGGCTCCGCCGACGAGAACCTGCGCGCACTCGAACGTGGAGTGGCAGCCGATGTGCATGTCCGCGGCAATACCGTCACCCTGTCGGGTCCGCCCGCCGACGTCGCCCTGGCCGAACGCGCGGTCAGCGAACTCATCGCGATCGCCGCCGGTGGCCACACACTGACCCCCGACGTCGTCCGGCGCAGTGTGGCGATGCTGGCCGGCGACGAGGGCGAGTCACCGGCCGAGGTCCTCACGCTGGACATCCTGAGCCGGCGGGGCAAGACGATCCGGCCCAAGACGCTCAACCAGAAGCGGTACGTCGACGCCATCGACACCAACACCGTCGTGTTCGGCATCGGCCCGGCCGGCACCGGCAAGACCTACCTGGCAATGGCCAAGGCCGTGCGCGCCCTGCAGACCAAACAGGTCAACCGGATCATCCTGACCCGGCCGGCGGTGGAAGCCGGTGAGCGGCTCGGCTTTCTGCCCGGCACGCTGAGCGAGAAGATCGACCCCTACCTGCGGCCGCTGTACGACGCACTGCACGACATGATGGACCCGGAGGCCATCCCGAAGCTGATGAGCGCCGGGGTGATCGAGGTGGCCCCGCTGGCATATATGCGGGGCCGCACCCTCAATGACGCGTTCATCATCCTCGACGAGGCCCAGAACACCACGCCCGAGCAGATGAAGATGTTCCTCACCCGCATCGGCTTTGGCGCGCGCGCCGTGGTCACCGGCGACGTAAGCCAGATCGGCCTGCCCAAAGGGGCGATGAGCGGCCTGGTGGATGCC
>CAYLWH010000004.1:0-7455 GCA_964387245.1 uncultured Mycobacterium sp. | reverse complement strand
TTCCTGACCCGGCTCGGGTTCGGTTCGAAAATCGTTGTCACGGGCGATATCACGCAGGTGGACCTGCCCGGCGGCGCGACGTCGGGCCTGCGTGCGGCCGTCGGCATCCTCGACGGGATCGACGACATCCACGTCGCGGAGCTCACCAGCGCCGACGTGGTGCGCCACCGGCTGGTCTCCGACATCGTCGACGCCTACGAAAGGGCGGGGGCGAAGGCGGGTGGACGGGCCGCGGGCACCGGCTTCGGGGGCAACCGGGCTCAGCGGCGGGGAAAGTGAGTCCGTGGTGAGCATCGAGGTCTCCAACGAGTCCGGCGTGGACGTCTGCGAAACGGAGCTGATCAGCGTCGCCCGGTTCGTGATCACCCAGCTGAAGGTCAACCCGGGCGCCGAACTGTCGATGGTGCTGCTCGACACCGCGGCGATGGCGGATCTGCACATGCGCTGGATGGACCTGCCGGGACCGACCGACGTGATGAGCTTTCCGATGGACGAGCTGGAACCGGGTGGACGGCCGGATGCCGCCGATCCCGGCCCGTCGATGCTGGGTGACATCGTGCTGTGTCCGCAGTTCGCCGCCGAGCAGGCGGCCGCGGCGGGGCACGACCTCGAGCACGAGCTGGCTCTGTTGACGGTGCATGGTGTGCTGCATCTGCTCGGCTACGACCACGCCGAGCCGGAGGAGGAGAAGGAGATGTTCGGCCTGCAACGCCGGCTCCTCGAGGACTGGTATGCCGATCAGGCCGAGCTCTACCGCAAGACGCTGCAAACCGAGAAGGACCGTCGACTGCTCGACAAGTCCAGCCGCTTCCACGATCACCCCGAGCACCGCGGGCCGTGACCGGGTTGGCGCCGCTGCTCGGCGCGATCGCGTTGGTGGGGTTGGCCGGCCTGTTCGCGGCGCTCGATGCCGCCATCAGCACCGTGTCGATCGCGCGGGTCGAGGAACTGGTCCGCGATGAACGGCCGGGCGCGATACGACTGGCCCGGGTGATCACCGAGCGTCCCCGCTACATCAATCTGACGGTGCTGTTGCGCATCGCCTGCGAGACCACCGCCACGGTGCTGCTGGTGGCCTTTCTGACGACGCACTTCGGGCTGAACGCCGGCCTGTTGTGGACCGTCGTGATCATGGTGGTGGTCAGCTTCGTCGCGGTCGGCGTGGGGCCGCGCACCGTGGGCCGGCAGAACGCCTATCCCATCGCGCTGGCGTCAGCGCTTCCGCTGCACGCGATTTCGGTGTTGCTGACCCCGATCAGCCGGTTGCTCATCCTGCTGGGTAATGCGCTGACCCCGGGCCGCGGGTTCCGCAACGGGCCGTTCGCCTCCGAGATCGAACTGCGCGAGGTGGTCGATCTGGCTCAGCAGCGCGGTGTGGTGGCCGACGACGAACGCCGGATGATCCAGTCCGTCTTCGAACTCGGCGACACCCCTGCGCGCGAGGTGATGGTGCCGCGCACCGAGATGGTGTGGATCGAAGCCGACAAGAACGCCGGGCAGGCGACGTCGCTGGCGGTGCGCAGCGGGCACTCCCGAATCCCGGTCGTCGGTGAGAACGTCGACGACATCGTGGGCGTCGTCTACCTCAAAGACCTTGTCCAGCAGACGTATTACTCGACCAACGGCGGCAGCGACACCAGGGTCGCGGAGCTGATGCGTCCGGCGGTGTTCGTGCCGGACTCCAAACGGCTCGACGACCTGCTGCGCGAAATGCAGCGCGACCGCAACCACATGGCACTGCTGGTCGACGAATACGGGGCGATAGCGGGCCTGGTGAGCATCGAGGACGTGCTGGAGGAGATCGTCGGGGAGATCGCCGACGAGTACGACGCCGACGAGACCGCGCCGATCGAGAAGCTGGCCGACAACCAGTACCGGGTGTCGGCGCGGCTGCCCATCGAGGATCTCGGTGAGCTCTACGACGTGGAGTTCGACGACGACCTCGACGTCGACACCGTCGGGGGCCTGCTGGCGCTGGAACTCGGTCGGATTCCGCTGCCGGGCGCGCAGGTGCGCACGCATGGGTTACGGCTGCGCGCCGAGGGCGGCAACGACCACCGGGGCCGGGTCCGGGTCGGCACGGTGCTGGTAAGTGTGGCCGAGGCGGAGCCGGCCGACGGGCAGGCGTCATGAGCGTCGGGACTGCGGAGTGTGCGACTTTCCGATCTCGCTCTGTGCGCTCACTCGGCGAGGAGGACCGGCGCGATGACTGAATTCCGTTCCGGCTTCGTTTGTTTCGTCGGCCGGCCGAACACCGGAAAGTCCACGCTGACCAATGCGCTGGTGGGCGCCAAGGTGGCGATCACGTCGAACCGGCCGCAGACCACCCGGCACACCATCCGGGGCATCGTGCACCGCGAGGACTTCCAGATCATCCTCGTCGACACCCCCGGGCTGCACCGGCCGCGCACACTGCTGGGCAAGCGGCTCAACGATCTGGTCCGCGACACCTATGCCGAGGTGGACGCCATCGGGCTGTGCATTCCGGCCGACGAGCCGATCGGGCCGGGTGACCGCTGGATCTACCAGCAGATCCACGATGTCGCCCCGCGAACCACATTGCTCGTCATCGTCACCAAGACCGACAAGGTGCCCCGGGATCGGGTGGCGGCCCAGCTGATGGCGGTCAGCGCGGAGTTCGGCGAGCATGCCGCCGAGATCGTGCCGGTCTCCGCCACCACGGGTGAGCAACTCGATGTGCTGATCGATGTGCTCGCCGCGAAGCTGCCGCCGGGACCGGCGTTCTACCCCGACGGGGAGCTCACCGACGAACCCGAGGAAACGCTGATGGCCGAGCTCATCCGGGAGGCCGCGCTGGAGGGGGTTCGCGACGAGCTGCCACATTCGCTGGCCGTCGTCATCGAAGACGTCGAGCCCCGCGCGGGCCGCGACGACCTGATCGACGTGCACGCCGTGCTCTTCGTGGAGCGGGACAGCCAGAAGGGCATCGTGATCGGCAAAGGTGGCGCCCGGTTACGGGAGGTCGGCACCGCGGCGCGCACGCAGATCGAGACGCTGCTGGGCACCAAGGTGTTCCTGGACCTCCGGGTGAAGGTTGCCAAGAACTGGCAGCGTGATCCCAAACAGCTTGGGCGGCTTGGCTTTTGACAGCAGTCCCGGCAGCCTACGGCTGGCCGGGTGGCCGCTGCCCGAACTGCCGCGGGGGCTGGGTCGCCGGCGCCGCGATGTCACCCTTGCCGTAGACGGCGACTACGACGGTGCGGTCCAGGCTGTTCTCCGACCAAACGCCGATGTCGAGGTTGGAGCAGTCGGCCATCGTCGCGTGGTAGTCGGGGCGGTCGAACCACTGGTTCATCAGTTCGACACCGCTGATTGCCAGTGCCGGGTTGACGGCGACGGTCTCGGCGACCTGACCGTCATAGCCGGCGGCGCGGGCCCGGTCGGCCACCGTCGACCCGTTGGAGCCGATGTCGCCGTCGAGTGCGCGGTTGCCGAGCACGTCGGCGGTGTGCCATTGCGCGGCCAGGCGCAGCTTCGGGTTGATCTTGATCAGCGGGTCCCGGGGGCAGCCCGCCAACTCGCGCACCGTGGTGACGTTGTCCACCACGCCGTCGTTGAGCCGTCTGTTGTCGGCATGGGCGGCGGGTACCGCGAACCCGGCGAGCATGCCCAGTGCGGGAACCGTCAGGCTCAACCCTCTCAGCGTCATGACGTGGCAGGTTACGCCGGTGTCAGTGGTCTCACAGGCGAATCGCGATGGGTCACCGGTGGCTGCGCATTTCGTGCGCCACACGCGTGTCGTGTACAAACACCCTCGCTCACGGGAGGAAGATTGACCGGATGCGGCTGTATCGGGACCGGGCGGTGGTGCTGCGCCAGCACAAGCTCGGCGAGGCCGACCGGATCATCACACTGCTGACCCGTGAGCACGGTCTGGTTCGTGCGGTCGCCAAGGGCGTGCGCCGGACCCGCAGCAAGTTCGGCTCCCGGCTGGAGCCCTTCGCCCACATCGATGTGCAACTGCATCCGGGCCGCAACCTCGACATCGTCACCCAGGTGGTGTCCATCGACGCGTTCGCCACCGACATCGTCAGCGACTACGGCCGCTACACCAGCGCCTGCGCCATCCTGGAGACCGCCGAACGGCTGGCCGGCGAGGAACGCGCCCCGGCGCCCGAGTTGCACCGGCTGACCATCGGCGCGCTGCGTGCGGTGGCCGACGGCACGCGGGCGCGGGAACTGGTCCTCGACGCCTACCTGCTGCGGGCCATGGGGATCGCGGGCTGGGCACCCGCGCTGACCGAATGCGCGCGCTGCGCAACGCCGGGTCCGCACCGGGCCTTTCACGTCGCCGCGGGCGGCAGCGTGTGCGTGCACTGTCGGCCCTCGGGCTCGGCGACGCCGCCGCCGGGAGTGCTGGACCTGATGTCGGCCCTGCGCGACGGCGACTGGGAGCACGCCGAGGCCTCCCCGGCGTCGTACCGCAGTCAGGCCAGTGGCCTGGTGGCTGCGCATCTGCAATGGCACCTGGAACGTCAGCTGCGCACGCTGCCTCTGGTCGAGCGCGGTTATCGGGGTGATCGCACGGTCGCCGATCAACGCGTGGCGCTGGTCGGGCAGGATGTGGCGCATGGCTTTGAAATGGGAAGGGAAGCGGGCCAAGGCCCTGCAGCTGCCGCCGGCGCCTGACGACTATCCCTCTTTCCCGGACACGTCGACCTGGCCGGTGGTCTTCCCCGAGCTGCCGCCCACCCCCGGCGGTGGTGCGCGGCGCCCGCCGCAGCACATCTCCAAGGAAGCGGCGCCGCGGATTCCCGTCGAACAACTGCCCAACCACATTGCGGTGGTGATGGACGGGAATGGCCGGTGGGCCAAACACCGTGGCCTGGCCCGCACCGAGGGCCACAAGATGGGTGAGGCGGTGCTCATCGACGTGACCTGCGGCGCCATCGAGCTCGGGATCAAGCACCTGTCGGTGTACGCCTTCTCCACCGAGAACTGGAAGCGCAGCGCCGAGGAGGTGCGCTTCCTGATGAACTTCAACCGGGAGGTGGTGCGCCGCCGGCGCGAGACGCTTGCCGTCATGGGCGTCAAGATGCGTTGGGTGGGTTCGCGGCCGAAGATGTGGCGCAGCGTCATCAAGGAGTTCGACATCGCCGAGCAGATGACGTTGGACAACGACGTCATCACCGTCAACTACTGCGTCAACTATGGAGGGCGTACCGAGATCGTGGAAGCCACAAGGGAGATCGCCCAGCTGGCCGCCGAGGGCCGGCTCAGCCCGGACCGTGTCACCGAGGCGACCATCGCCCGGCACCTGCACCGGCCGGACATCCCCGACGTCGACCTGTTCATCCGGACGTCGGGGGAGCAGCGTGCCAGCAATTTCATGCTGTGGCAGTCGGCGTACGCGGAATACGTGTTCCAGGACAAACTGTGGCCGGATTACGACCGGCGCGATCTGTGGGCGGCCTGTGAAGAGTACGTGTCGCGCAACCGCCGGTTCGGGCGGGCCTGATGAGCCCGGTCGCGGCCCGGCTGGCCGAGGCGCTGGGTGAGGTCGCCACGGTGGTCGAGGAGGCCGACGGCGCGCTGACCGTCGGCCAGGGCGGCACCGTCGCCTCGCTTCGGGTGGTGCCCATCGCCGACGGCCTGGAAATGGTGTCGCTGACCCAGCTGTTGGCGTGGGACCTGCCGGTCACCGACAGGCTTCGCGATCGCGTCGCCGAGCAGACCCGCCGGACGCTGTTGGGCACGGTGACGCTGGTCGAGAAGGCGCGGGGAACGCGCCCGCGGACCGCGGATGCGGTGCTGCGCTACAACTTCCCGGTCGGCGGCCTGTCCGATGAGGCGCTGCGCACCCTGATCCTGATGGTGCTGGCCGGCGGCGCGGACGCCCGCGGGGCGATAATCGGCTGAGCTCAGCACCGGCAGTCCGCGCAGGTGCCGAAGATCTCGATGGTGTGGCTGACATCTGAAAAGCCGTGCTCGGCAGCCACTTCGGCGGCCCAGGTCTCGACCTCGCGGCCGGCCACTTCGACGGTCGCACCGCACGTGCGGCAGACCAGGTGGTGGTGATGGTGCGGGCCGGAACACACCCGGTAGACCGACTCGCCGGTGTCGGTGCGCAACGTGTCGACCAGGTCGGCGGCCGCCATCGCCTGCAGGGTGCGGTACACCGTGGTCAATCCGATGTTCTCGCCGCGCCGACGCAGTTCGTCGTGTAGTTCCTGTGCCGAGCGGAACTCGTCGACGCTGTCGAGCAGTTCGGTGATCGCCGCGCGCTGCCGGGTGGCGCGCACCCCGGTGGTACTCATGCCACGCCCTCGCCGGCGTGGGCCACCGCGTCGAGCACGATGTGGGCCAGATGGTGGTCGACGAGCCGGTACATCACCTCGCGCCCCGACCGTTCGCCGGCGACCACGCCGGCGGCCTTGAGAATGCGCAGGTGTTGACTGACCAGTGGCTGCGGGACTTCGAGCGCGTCGACGAGTTCGTGTACGCAACGCGCCGACTCGCGTAGTTGTAGCACGATTGCGATGCGCAGCGGCGCGGCCAACGCCCGCAGGATTTCGCCTGCGGCGTCGAGGATTTCGCGCGGCGGCGCGGCGGGAAACGGCGCGTCGCTGTGCAGGTGCAGATCTCCGGTGGTGATGGTTGACGGCATCGGACACCTCCTGCTATTGGAAATCGTTTTCAGTTACTGGCCACCATTTCATGCACGATTACGCATGTCAAAGGGTTCCGGCGCCGGCACGCTAACCTCGCGACCATGAGACCACTGGAAGTTGTCGTACGCGGACATGCTCGGTGCCGGTATCCGGCCGAGCGGGCGACGGTCAGCCTGGCCGCCACCCTGGAGGGCGCCGACCGCGAGAGTGTCTACCACCGCGCCGTCGGACTGCAGGATCCGCTGGCGACCGATCTGAACCGGCTGCGCGATGCGGGTGCGGTCGGCCGATGGTCCAGCGATCAGCTGCGGGTGTTCAGCTATCGGCCACACTCCGACACCGGGATCCGACCGCTGATGTACCGGGTCTCCCTCAAGGTCGACGCCGAGTTCGTCGACTTCGAGCAGCTCTCGGCTTTCCTCGACAAATGGGCGCTGCAGGACGGGGTAGAGGTGGGCGCCACCATCTGGGATGTCACCGAGCAGAATCGGCGGGTGTACGAAGCGGAGTTGCAGGCCGAGGCGGTCGCCGATGCCACCGCGCGGGCGCAGGCCTTCGCGACCGCGGTCGGCCGGGGAACGGTGGCCGCCGTGCAGCTCGCCGACCCCGGCATGCTCGGCGACAACGAGCCGGCCCCCCGTCCGATGATGGCGCGGATGGCGATGGACGGCGCGGCCGGTGGCCAGCCGGCGCTGGAGCTGCGGCCAGCCGACATCGAACTCGACGTTCGGGTGGACGCGAGGTTCGTCGTCGAGTAGGGCTCCGGTTTCGAGCCCTTGCGCCGCTCCTCACCGCCTCGTCCCTCGGCGGCTTCGTCGCGCCG
>CAYLWH010000003.1:55309-92784 GCA_964387245.1 uncultured Mycobacterium sp. | reverse complement strand
ACATTCCAGGTCGCCAGCCGCATGACTCAGATGGTAAGGAACCCCAGCGACCGCGGCGCCCAGGTCAATGGCCGCCAGTTCGATCGAGCGCGCGCCCACATCGGCGATGCGGAAGCTCGATCTTCGTGGCTCCGTTCCTGCCCGAATGCGATCGAGGCCATGATCCAGCTAGGTCGACCTCTGCGAGGCAGAGCCCTTGATTGAGTTGTTCGAAGCTGACGGACGCCGGCTCGACCGCGCGTCACCGATCGGCTGGCCGGTGGTCAGGGCGGCCGTCATCAGCACGCGCCGCGTCGTCCGGGTTCGTTCGGTCAGACATCTCGCCGGGTCGTACTCGAACTTCGTCTGCGTGACGTCTCGCTCAACGTTTCTAGGTTCCGGTGTAGCCGTCCGGATTCGGGCGGAACCGGGTACCTCCAGAACCGTCGTCGAGGCCGTCGAGCGTGGCCATGTCCGCCTCGCCGAGCTCGAAGCCGAACACATCGAAGTTCTGCGCGATGCGCTCCGGCGACGAGGACCTGGGGATGACGACGTTGCCGAGCTGCAGGCTCCAGCGGATCAGCACCTGGGCCGGGCTGACGTCATGGCTCGACGCGATGGCCGTCACCGCCGTGTTGTCCAGCAGGTTGCCGACGCCGAGCGGGCTGTAGGCCTCGGTGATGATGCCGTGCCCGGCGTTGACGGCCCGCAGCTCGGCCTGGTTCAGCAGGGGATGCAGTTCGATCTGGTTGACGGCCGGGGTGACATACGTCAGATCGATGAGGTCGCTGAGGTTCTCGGTGGTGAAGTTGCAGACGCCGATGGACTTGGCCAGCCCGTCGGCGCGGGAGCGCATCATGCCGCCCCAGCTGTCGATATACCTGCCGTTCTCGACCGCCGGCCAGTGGATCAGGTACAGGTCGACATAGTCCAAGTCGAGTCGTTCCAGGCTCGCCTTGAGCGCGTCCTGGCCCGACTGGAAGCCCTGGTCGTCGGTGGCCATCTTGGTGGTGACGAAGACCTCGGCGCGCGGAATGCCCGACGCCGCGATCGCCCGGCCCACCGCGGCCTCGTTTCGGTAGGCCGAAGCGGTGTCGATCAGCCGGTAGCCGATTTCCAGGGCGGCGGAGACGGAGCGCTCGGTGTCGGCATCGGACAACTCGGCAACACCGAGTCCGAGCGCCGGAATCGCATTGCCGTCGTTGAGCCCGATTGATGGAACGGCCATCTCACCTACCTGTTCTCCTGGGATTCCGCCGGTCCACGATATAACCGAGGCGAACGGGCGGCCTAATCAACGCGCGCTACGGTGACGACCGTGATCCTTGAATCCCGGGGGCGCCGCGCGCCCGAGTCCGTGCTGATCGCGTCGGCCCGGATCACCCCGAAAGTCCTGCCGGTGCTGCCCGACGCCGCCAAGCGCCTGATGTCGGGTGGTCGCGCTGTGGTGATCGACGGCAACACCCTGGACCCGACGCTGCAGGCGTTCACCGCGTGCCTTCGGCTGATGGGCATCAAGGGCGTCGTGACCGACGACGATGTGGCGCTCAGTCGCAGGCTGATGCGTGCGATGTGCCAGGGGTTGGGCGGGTCACCCGTCCCCGTCCACGTGTCCGAACGCCCGATCCCCGGCCCGGGCGGCGAGGTGCGCGTCCGCCACTACCGCCCCGCCGAGGCCGATGCCGATGCCCCGGCATTGGTGTACTTCCACGGCGGCGGGTACGTGCTGGGCGACCTCGACGGCTACGACTCGCTGTGCCGGCTGCTGTGCCGCGACGCCGGCGTCCACGTGTTCTCGGTCGACTACCGGCTCGCTCCCGAACATCCGGCGCCGGCGGCTGTGGACGACTGCCTGACGGCCTTCCGGTGGGTCACCGCGCACGCCGACGAATTCGGAGTCCGGCCGGACCGGGTGGCCGTGGGCGGCGACAGCGCGGGCGGCGGCCTGGCCGCGGTGGTGGCGCAGTCGGCGCGCGACGACGACCGCCCTCCCGTCCTGCAGCTCCTGCTCTACCCCTGGCTCGACATCCGCACGCACACCCGGTCCCGGACGCTGTTCGCCTTCGGCGCGGTGTTCGGTGAACACGACAACGTCTGGTGCGGCGACCGCTACCTGGGTGAATCGGCGGTGGCCGCCGACGACCCGCGGGTGTCACCCGGTCGGGCACGCGACCTGTCGGGCGTGGCGCCTGCACTGGTCGTCACGCCCGGATTCGACTCGCTGCGCGACGAGGGCGACGCCTACGCGGCCGCGCTGGCTGCCGCCGGGGTCCCGGTCGATCTCCGCAAGATGGGATCGATGACGCATGGGTTCATGAACTTCGCGGGCCTGGGCGGCGGCGTGGCCGGCTGCGTCGCCGAGGTCACCTCCGCGCTGCGGGCGCACCTGCGACGCGGGTGAACCCGGCGTATCGGCGCGCCGGTAGGCTGGGCACGATTTCCCGCATCCACCGCGAGCACGAGGATTGCCGACACGTGGCCAACAAATCGAAGCGTCCCACCAAATACGACCTCAAGGCGGCCGACCGCAAAGGCAACCTATGGATCCAGATCGGACTGACCGCCCTGGTCATAGCGATCGGCGCCGGACTGGTCTTCTACATCATCTCCAATGGGCAGGCCCGCAAACACTCCGGTGACGTCGAGGCCGTCCGGGTGGCCGCCGCCAACGTCATCACCAAGGACGGTGGCACCGAGCCCAAGGCCGTGGTGTCCGTCTACGAGGACTTCCAGTGCCCGCACTGCGCCAGGTTCGAGCAGGCCTTCGGCCCGACCATCAACAAGCTGATCGACACCGGCGCCATCGCCGCCGACTACCACATGCTTGCCATCCTCAACACTTCGGCGAACGACAACTACTCCACCCGCGCGGCCAACGCCGGCTACTGCGTCGCCGAGGCGGACACCAGCGCGACCAAGGACGCATTCCGGCGGTTCCACACCGCACTGTTCGTCCAGCAGCCCCCCGAGGGCTCGCCGGCACCGGACGACAGAGCGCTGATCGAGACGGCCCGTCAGGCCGGCGTCGTCGGCACGGTGCCCGACTGCGTGAACTCCGGCCGCAACAACGACATGGTCGAGGGCCTGGCCGCGGCCACCGAGGTCACCGGCACGCCGACGGTCCGGATCAACGGTGAGGACTACACCTACAGCACCCCTGCCGCGCTGGTCACCAAGATCAAGGAGATCGTCGGCGACGTGCCGGGGCTGGACGGCGCGGTCGCGCCCGCGCCGTGATGACGGGCCCGGTGACCGCCGACGAGGGCCGGACGCCGGCCGGCGATATCCGGCGCTTCGGACCCCGGGTGGGACGGGCCGGCGCGCTGTGGATCATCATCGCGGGCGCGTTGGGTCTGGCCTCGGCCTTCACCCTGACCGTCGAGAAGATCGAGTTGCTGATCGACCCGTCGTTCGTGCCGTCGTGCAACCTGAACCCGGTGTTGTCCTGCGGATCGATCATGGTGACGCCCCAGGCGTCGGTGTTCGGGTTTCCCAACCCGCTGATCGGCATCGTCGCTTTCACCCTCGTCATCACCACCGGCGTCCTGGCCTGGTCTGAAGTCCGGCTGCCGCAGTGGTACTGGGTTGGCCTGACGATCGGCACCGCACTGGGCGTGGCGTTCGTCTTCTGGCTCATCTTCCAAAGCCTCTACCGGATCGGTGCGCTGTGCCCATACTGCATGGTGGTGTGGGCGGTGACGATTCCCCTGCTGGTGGTGGTCGCCTCCATCGCGATGCGTCCGCTGGCCGCCAACCCGGCGCTGCGGGTGCTGCACGAATGGCGCTGGTCGCTGGTGGCGCTGTGGTTCGCGGCGGTGATTCTGATGATCCTCGTGCGGTTCTGGAGCTATTGGTCGACGCTGTTGTGAACAGGTGAGGGGCCGCGAATGTTTACGGGGATTTCGAAGGTTTTGGTCGCCAATCGCGGTGAGATCGCGGTTCGGGCGTTCCGCGCCGCCTATGAGTTGCGTGTCGCGACGGTGGCCGTCTATCCGTACGAGGATCGAAACTCGCTGCACCGTTTGAAGGCAGACGAGTCCTACCAGATCGGGGAGCGGGGCCATCCGGTACGGGCGTACCTGAACATCGAGGACATCGTGGCCACGGCGCTGGCGTGCGGGGCCGACGCCATCTATCCGGGGTACGGGTTCTTGTCGGAGAACCCGGACCTGGCCGCGGCCTGTGCGGCGGCGGGCATCACCTTCGTCGGTCCGCGTGCCGAGGTGCTCGAACTCACCGGCAACAAGGCGCGCGCGATCGCCGCGGCGCGGGCGGCCGGTCTGCCGGTGCTCGCATCCAGCGCGCCGTCGTCGTCGGTCGACGAGTTGACGGCCGCCGCGGAGTCGATGGAGTTCCCGTTGTTCGTCAAGGCCGTCGCCGGTGGCGGCGGACGCGGTATGCGTCGCGTCGCCGCTCCGGCCGCGCTGCCGGAGGCCATCGAGGCGGCATCCCGCGAGGCGGAGTCGGCGTTCGGCGATGCCACGGTGTTCCTCGAGCAGGCGGTGATCAATCCGCGCCACATCGAGGTGCAGATCCTGGCCGACACGCACGGCAACGTGATCCATCTGTTCGAGCGGGACTGCAGCCTGCAGCGCCGCCACCAGAAGGTGATCGAACTGGCGCCGGCGCCCAATCTGGATCCGGCGCTGCGCGAGCGGATCTGCAACGACGCCGTCGCGTTCGCCCGTCAGATCGGGTACAGCTGCGCGGGCACGGTGGAGTTCCTGGTCGACGAGCGGGGCCGGCACGTGTTCATCGAGATGAACCCGCGCATCCAGGTGGAGCACACCGTGACCGAGGAGATCACCGACGTCGACCTGGTGTCCTCACAGCTGCGCATCGCGGCCGGCGATACCTTGGAAGACCTTGACCTGCACCAGGATTCGGTGGTCACCCACGGGGCCGCCCTGCAGTGCCGGATCACCACCGAGGACCCCGCCAACGGGTTCCGGCCCGACACCGGGCGGATCAGCGCGTATCGGTCTCCGGGCGGGGCGGGGATCCGGCTGGACGGCGGCACACACCTGGGCGCCGACGTCAGCGCCCACTTCGACTCGATGCTGGTAAAGGTGACCTGCCGGGGCCGGGACTTCCCGGCGGCCGTGCGGCGGGCGCGCCGAGCCATTGCGGAGTTCCGGATCCGCGGGGTGTCGACCAACATTCCGTTCCTGGCAGCCGTCCTCGACGACCCCGATTTCCAGGCGGGACGGATCACGACGTCGTTCATCGACGAGCGCCCGGCGCTGCTGACGTCGCGCTCGTCGGCCGACCGCGGTAGCAAGATCCTCAACTACCTGGCCGACGTCACGGTCAACAAACCGCACGGCGAACGTCCGTCGGCGGTCTACCCGCACGACAAGCTGCCCGAGGTCGACCTGTCGGTGCCACCGGCGCCGGGTTCCAAGCAGCGACTGGCCGAGCTGGGCCCGGAGGGGTTCGCGGCGTGGATGCGTGACACCCGGCCCGTCAAGCTCACCGACACCAGCTTCCGCGACGCGCACCAGTCGTTGCTGGCCACCCGGATTCGCACCACCGGCCTGCTGATGGTGGCGCCCTACATCGCCCGGCTGACCCCGCAGTTGCTGTCCATGGAGTGCTGGGGTGGGGCCACTTACGATGTGGCCCTGCGGTTCTTGAAGGAGGACCCCTGGGAGCGGTTGGCCGCGCTGCGTGAGGCGCTGCCGAACATCTGTCTGCAGATGCTGCTGCGGGGCCGCAACACGGTGGGCTACACGCCGTACCCGGAGACGGTGACGCACGCGTTCGTCGAGGAGGCCGCCCGTACCGGTGTGGACATCTTCCGGATCTTCGATGCGCTGAACAACGTGGAATCGATGCGTCCGGCCATCGACGCGGTGCGCGAAACCGGTACGGCGGTGGCCGAGGTCGCGATGTCGTACACCGGTGACCTCTCGGACCCGGGGGAGACGCTCTACACACTGGACTATTACCTGAAGCTGGCCGAGCAGATCGTGGACGCCGGCGCGCACGTGCTGGCGATCAAGGACATGGCCGGGCTGTTGCGGGCGCCGGCCGCGACCACCCTGGTGTCGGCGCTCAAGTCGCGGTTCGACCTCCCGGTGCACGTACACACCCACGACACCCCGGGCGGCCAGTTGGCGACGTATGTGGCGGCCTGGCATGCCGGGGCCGATGCCGTCGACGGGGCGGCGGCCCCGATGGCCGGCACCACCAGCCAACCCGCGCTGAGCTCGATCGTGGCCGCGGCCGCGCACACCGAGTGCGACACCGGGCTGTCGCTGTCGGCGGTGTGCGACCTAGAGCCGTACTGGGAGGCTTTGCGCAAGGTGTACACGCCATTCGACGTTGCGGCGTCGGGTCCGCCTTTCCCGACCGGGCGGGTGTACACCCACGAGATCCCGGGCGGGCAGTTGAGCAATCTGCGCCAGCAGGCCATCGCGTTGGGTTTCGGTGGCCGGTTCGAGGAGATCGAGGCGAACTACGCCGCTGCCGACCGGGTTCTGGGCCGGCTGGTTAAGGTGACCCCGTCGAGCAAGGTGGTGGGCGATCTGGCGCTGGCGCTGCTGGGCGCGGGGGTGTCGGCCGAGGAGTTCGCGGCCGATCCGGCTCGTTACGACATCCCCGACAGCGTGATCGGCTTCCTGCGCGGAGAGTTGGGTGATCCGCCGGGTGGCTGGCCGGAACCGTTGCGCACCAAGGCATTACAGGGCCGTGGTCCCGGCAGGCCGGAGCAGCAGCTGTCCGACGACGACGCCGCCGCGCTGAGCCGCCCCGGCGCCGGACGCCAGGCCGCGCTGAACCGGCTGCTGTTCCCCGGCCCCACCAAGGAGTTCCTGGCGCATCGCGACATCTACGGCGACACCTCCCAGATCAGCGCCAACCAGTTCTTCTACGGACTGCGGCGCGGCGAGGAGCATCGCGTCAAACTCGAGAAGGGCGTGGAACTGCTGATCGGTCTGGAAGCCGTCTCCGAGCCCGATGCCCGTGGCATGCGCACCGTGATGTGCATCCTCAACGGGCAGTTGCGTCCGGTGCTGGTGCGTGACCGCAGTATCACCTCGGCGGTGCCCACCGCGGAGAAGGCCGACCGCACCAACCCCGGCCACGTCGCCGTACCGTTCGCCGGGGTGGTCACCGTCAACGTCGGCACCGGCGACACCGTCGCACCCGGGCAGACCATCGCGACCATCGAAGCCATGAAGATGGAAGCCGCCATCACCGCGCCGAAGGCGGGAACGGTTCAGCGCGTGGCGGTTTCGCCCACCGCGCAGGTCGAGGGCGGCGATCTGCTGGTGGTCCTGCGCTGACCCGCATCATCGCCGGGTCGGCCGGCGGCCGGCGAATCTCGGTGCCCGCCAAGGGCACCAGGCCGACCACCGATCGGGTGCGCGAGTCGCTGTTCAACGTGCTGGCCGCCCGGCTGGACTTCACCGGGCTCGCGGTGCTCGACCTGTATGCCGGCTCGGGAGCCCTTGGCCTGGAAGCGCTTTCGCGTGGCGCGGCGACCGCTGTGTTGGTCGAGTCGGATACCCGAGCGGCGGCGGTGATCGCGCAGAACATCGACACGGTCGGGCTGCCGGGGGCGACGGTGCGCCGTGCGCCGGTGAGTGCGGTGCTGGCTGCGCGCGCACCGGCGCCGGTGGATCTGGTGTTTGCCGACCCGCCTTACCGAGTCGGCGATGCCGAGGTGTGGGCGGTGATCGTGTTGCTCAGCGAAAATGACTGGGCCACAACGGGAACACTCATGGTGGTCGAGCGAGCCGCATCCGGTCCGGGGTTGCTCTGGCCAGCCGGATGGGAGCCGTTGCCGCAGCGCCGTTATGGCGACACCCGGATCGAGATGGCCGAGTACGTTTCGGACCACCTCCCTCCTTCCGCACGCCGGAGAACCGTTCTATAGTCGCCTTGGGACCAACAGACATCAGGGGGCGTCATGGTCGCTGTCGGGGGGACTGCCGCAGAACCGGACGTGCGGGCGCTGCCGCTCGCGCCGAGGAATCCGCTGCCGTATCTGCAGCAGATGCGTGCCCTAAGGGCCTACCACTCCGGTTGTGAGACGTTGCGCGACGCCGGCGGTCCGGTGACCCGACTGGTGATGGGTCCGAAATGGCTTGGACCGCAGGCTGTGGTGGTGACGTCACCGCGCGGCGGTCACGACATGATCGGCCGCACCGAAGAGTTCCTCGAGAAGACCGTGGCCCACGACGAGATGCGGCATCTGCTCGGTGGAAATCTCGTCGATCTGAATCACGACGCCTGGCTGCCGCGTCGACGCGCCATTCAGCCTGTGTTCACCAAGAAGCGCGTCAGTGATTTCGCCGGCCACATGACGCAGGCCGCCGAAGCGGTCACGGCCGGTTGGGCCGATGGCGCCGAGATCGACCTGGACGCCGAGTGCCGAAAACTGACGATGCGTGCGCTGGGCCGTTCGGTGCTCGGCCTCGACCTGGACGAGCGTGCCGATGGCATCGCCGAACCGATACGGGTCACAATGACCTATATCGCCGACCGGGTTTCTCGCGTGCACGCCCCCCGCCGGCTGCCGACGCCGGCCCGGCGCCGTGCCCGGGCGGCCAGCGCGGCCCTGCATGGCCTGGCCGCCGAGATCCTGCGGAAATGCCGCGCCGATCCGGATCACGACGCACCGCTGGTGCGGGCTCTGATGACGGCAACGGACCCGGAGACCGGTCGTGCGCTGTCGGATCAGGAGATCTGCGACGAGTTGATCGCATTCATGGCCGCCGGGCATGACACCACCGCGACGACGCTGGCCTACGCGCTGTGGGCACTCGGCCGTCACCCCGATATGCAGGCCCGGGTGGCCGCCGAGGCCGCCGCGCTGGGGGCGCGTGAACTGACCGCTGCCGACGTGGCCTCGCTCGACTACACGGTCGCCGTTCTGCACGAGGCGCTGCGGCTGTGCCCACCGGCGCCCGCCATCTCAAGGGTGGCCCTGCGGGACATCGAGGTGGACGGCTACCGCGTCGAGAAAGGCACCGTACTGCTGTTCGGCATCTATGCGGTGCAACGTGATCCGGCACTGTGGGACCGGCCGCTGGAATTCGACCCGGACCGGTTTCTCGGGCGTCGTTACGACCACTGGCAGTATCTGCCGTTCGGGGCCGGCCCACGGTCGTGCATCGGCGACCACTTCGCCATGCTGGAGGCGACACTGGCGCTGGCGACCGTGGTTCGCGACGTCGAAATCGTCTCCCGCCGTGCCGATTTCCCACTTGCCTTGCCGATGACCATGGTCGCCGCCGAGCCCGTACCGGCAACGGTGCGGCCGCGGACGGCCGCCTGAGCGAGTCATTGGGCTCGGCCGGCCTGCTACCGTCAGTCTCCATGAGCGGCGCCGTCTGCCCGGGATCCTTCGACCCCGTCACCCTGGGCCATATCGACGTCTTCGAGCGTGCCGCCGCCCAGTTCGACGAAGTCGTCGTCGCGGTGCTGGTCAATCCGAACAAGAAGGGCATGTTCGACGTCGACGAGCGCATCGCGATGATCGCCGAGTCCACCGAGCACCTGCCGAACCTGCGCGTGGAATCGGGTCAGGGCCTGGTGGTGGACTTCGCGACATCGCATGGGCTGACCGCGATCGTGAAGGGCCTGCGCACCGGCACCGACTTCGAGTACGAGTTGCAGATGGCACAGATGAACCGGCACGTCGCCGGCGTCGACACCTTTTTCGTGGCCACCACGCCGCAGTACTCCTTCGTGTCGTCGTCACTGGCCAAGGAGGTCGCGGCGTTCGGCGGTGACGTGTCGGCGCTGCTGCCCGAGGCGGTCAACCGCCGGCTTGGGGCCAAGCTCGCCGCACACTGAGCCCGCCGGCCATCGATTCAGCGCTCAGGCACACCCCCTCTCGCGTTTTGTGCGTGAGCGCTGAATGGACGCGGCTCGTACGCCCGCACGCAAATTTGCGACACACCCATGTCACCACCGCAGTCACAGGCGTAACACCAGGCACACTGTTACCAACGTCTACGCCTGGAGGGCTGCACCGTGTACCGAGTATTTGAAGCGCTCGATGAGTTGGGAGCCATCGTCGAAGAGGCCCGCGGTGTGCCGATGACGGCGGGCTGCGTGGTCCCCCGGGGCGATGTGCTCGAACTCATCGACGACATCAAGGACGCCATCCCCGGTGAGCTCGACGACGCGCAGGACGTCCTGGACGCCCGCGATGCGATGCTGCGTGACGCCAAGGCGCATGCCGACGGCATGGTCGGTTCGGCGACGGCGGAGGCCGAATCGACGCTCGGGCATGCCCGCGCCGAGGCCGACCGGCTGCTGTCCGACGCCAAGTCGCAGGCGGACCGGATGGTCGGCGAGGCCCGGGCGCACTGCGACCGTATGGTGGGCGAGGCCCGGGAGGAGGCCTCCCGGCTGTCGGCGGCCGCCAAGCGCGACTACGAGACCAGCGTCGCGCGCGCCAGAGCCGAGGCCGACCGCCTGGTGGACAGCGGCAACATGAGCTACGACAAGGCGGTTCAGGAGGGCATCAAGGAGCAGCAGCGGCTGGTGTCGCAGACCGAGGTGGTGTCGACGGCGACCGCCGAGGCGACCCGGCTCGTCGACGCCGCCCACGCCGAGGCCGACCGGCTGCGCGGTGAGTGCGACATCTACGTCGACAGCAAGCTCGCCGAATTCGAGGAGTACCTCAACGGCACCCTGCGTTCGGTCTCTCGGGGTCGGCATCAGCTGCGCACCGCCGCGGGCACCCACGACTACGCGCAACGTTGAGGCCCGGCGCCGGATCCGGCGCTGACGCACGACACCGTGTCGGCACGCTCGCCGTAGGATCGACGCCATGTCACGGCTCCACCCGTCACCTCTGAGCATCGACATCTCCCGGTTGGGCCGTCGCCCGGGCTCGATGATGACCGTGCGGGAAACGGTCGACAGCCCGTCGCGCATCGGGCTGGACATGGCGGCAATCGAAAAGGGCGCCCCCGTCGAGCTGGATCTCCGCGTCGAATCGGTGGCCGAGGGTGCGCTGGTTACCGGCACGGTGACGGGGCCGACGGTCGGCGAGTGCGCTCGGTGTCTGTCGACGTTCACCGGCGAAGTCGGAATCCATCTGACCGAGTTGTTCGCCTATCCCGACAGTGCCACCGAGGCCACCACCGAGGCGGACGAGGTCGGCCACGTCGTGGACGACACGATCGACCTCGAACAGGCCGTCATCGACGCCGTCGCGCTCGAGTTGCCGCTGTCGCCGGTGTGCCGTCCCGACTGCCCCGGCCTGTGCCCGCGGTGCGGCGTCGCCCTGGCCACCGCGGAACCCGGCCACCGTCACGACGTCGTCGATCCGCGCTGGGCGAAACTGGCCGAGTACCTGCCCGACCAGCAGGTGGACCCGCAGTGACCACACCGGACGCAGCGGCGGGTCCGCGCCAGCCGCTGCTCGACGCACTGGGCACCGCACTGCCCGACGACCTGCTGACGCTGGCGCTGACGCACCGCAGTTACGCCTACGAGCACGGCGGCATGCCCACCAACGAGCGGTTGGAGTTCCTCGGTGATGCGGTGCTGGAACTCATCGTCACCGTCGAGCTGTTCCACCGCCACCCCGACCGGCCGGAGGGCGACCTGGCCAAACTGCGTGCCAGCGTGGTCAACACACAGGCCCTGGCGGATCTGGCGCGTGGGCTGACCGACGACGGACTGGGCGCCTACCTGCTGTTGGGGCGGGGTGAACTGAACTCCGGGGGCGCCGGCAAGGCCAGCATCCTGGCCGACGGGCTGGAGGCCCTGCTGGGCGCGATCTACCTCGAGCACGGCATGGATGTCGCACAGGTGACCATCCTGCGGTTGTTCGGCAGTCTGCTGGATGCCGCGCCGGGCCTGGGCGCCGGCCTGGACTGGAAGAGCAGTTTGCAGGAACTGACCGCTGCGCGCGGGCTGGGACCGCCGGCGTACGTCGTGACCTCGACGGGGCCCGACCACGACAAGCAGTTCACCGCCACCGCCATTGTGATGGACACCGAGTACGGCACCGGCGTCGGCCGGACGAAGAAGGAAGCAGAACTCAGGGCGGCGTCGGAGGCGTGGACGGCGCTCGACGAGGCGTGAGGCGCTAGATGCCCGAACTGCCTGAGGTCGAGGTGGTGCGGCGGGGCTTGCAGCAGCACCTCCTGGGCCGGTCCATCTCCGCGGTCCGGGTCCGTCACCCCCGTGCGGTGCGCCGGCACCAGGCCGGTCCCGCGGATCTGGCCGCGCGGTTGCTCGACGCGCGCATCACCGGGACCGGCCGGCGCGGAAAATACCTGTGGCTGCTGCTGGACGGCGAGCGGGCCCTGGTGGTCCACCTCGGCATGAGTGGACAGATGCTGCTGGGGCCGGTGCCACGGGAGGATCACGTCCGGATCGCCGCGCTGCTCGACGATGGCACCGCGCTGAGTTTCGTCGACCAGCGGACCTTCGGCGGGTGGATGCTCGCCGATCTCGTCGTCGTCGACGGCAGCGCGGTTCCGGTGCCTGTCGCCCACATCGCACGCGACCCGCTCGACCCGGACTTCGATCGCGACGCGGTGGTGAAAGTGTTGCGCGGCAAGCACTCTGAGATCAAGCGCCAGTTGCTCGACCAGACCGTGGTGTCCGGTATCGGCAACATCTACGCGGACGAGGCGCTGTGGCGAGCGAAGGTCAACGGCGCCATGACGGCCGCAGCGCTGACCGGGCCGAAACTGGCCGAGGTGCTCGACCGTGCCGCCGAGGTGATGCGTGCGGCGCTGGCGCAGGGCGGGACGTCGTTCGACTCGTTGTACGTCAATGTCAACGGCGAGTCCGGCTACTTCGATCGGTCCCTGGACGCCTACGGCCGCGAGGGCGAGCCCTGCCGGCGGTGCGGGGCGGTCATGCGCCGGGTGAAGTTCATGAACCGCTCGTCGTTCTACTGTCCGCGTTGCCAACCACGACCGCGGGGCTGAAACACGTCGCGAGCGTCCAGTGTTGTGGAGGAAAGCGAACGGAAAATGCACGACGATGGACGCTGGGCGATAAGGAGAGCACGCAGAGATGACCGAATTGTGGGTCGAACGCACCGGCACCCGGCGCTACACCGGACGGAGTTCGCGCGGCGCAGAGGTGCTGGTCGGCTCCGAAGACGTCGCGGGTGTCTTCACCCCCGGCGAACTGATGAAGATCGCGCTGGCGGCGTGCAGTGGGATGGCCAGCGATCAACCGCTGGCCCGCCGCCTCGGCGATGACTACTCCTCGACGGTCAGCGTCACCGGGCCGCCGGACCGCGAGAACGAGGTCTACCCCCGGCTGGAGGAGACGCTGCACGTCGACCTGTCCGGGCTGAGCGCCGAGGAGGCCGAACGGGTGCGGGTGGTGGTGAATCGGGCCATCGACTCGGTCTGCACGGTGGGCCGGACCCTGAAATCCGGAACCACGGTGTCCTTTCAGGTAGCGGACAACCGGTGATGACCGAACCGCAGGGGCCGCCGGCCCGGTTGACCGCATGGGTGCACGGATACGTGCAGGGTGTCGGTTTCCGCTGGTGGACCAGGTCCAGGGCGCTCGAGCTCGGACTCACCGGATACGCCAAGAACCAAAACGACGGCCGCGTCCTGGTTGTCGCACAGGGTTCGAGGGCCGCGTGCGAGAGCCTGCTGGAGCTGCTGCGCGGCGCCGGCACTCCCGGACGTGTCGAAAAGGTGGTGTGGGACTGGTCGGAGAACCCCGAGCCGATCCGGGGTTTCGCGGAGGGCTGAGCGAACGTGCGCAGGTACGCTGGCACGCGATGCACCTCAAGAGTCTGACGCTGAAGGGCTTCAAGTCCTTTGCGTCGCCGACGACTCTACGGTTCGAGCCCGGCATCACCGCGGTCGTCGGACCCAACGGCTCGGGCAAGTCCAACGTGGTCGACGCCCTGGCGTGGGTGATGGGCGAGCAGGGTGCCAAGAGTCTGCGCGGCGGCAAGATGGAGGACGTCATCTTCGCCGGCACATCCAGCCGCGCTCCGCTGGGCCGGGCCGAGGTGACCGTCACCATCGACAACTCCGACAATGCGTTGCCCATCGAATTCTCCGAGGTCTCGATCACCCGGCGGATGTTCCGGGACGGTGCCGGCGAGTACGAGATCAATGGTGCCGGCTGCCGTTTGATGGACGTCCAGGAGTTGCTGAGCGACTCCGGCATCGGCCGCGAGATGCATGTCATCGTCGGTCAGGGCCGGCTGTCCCAGATCCTGGAGTCGCGCCCGGAGGATCGCCGCGCGTTCATCGAGGAGGCCGCCGGCGTCCTCAAGCACCGCAAGCGCAAGGAGAAGGCCGTTCGCAAACTCGATGCGATGGCCGCCAACCTGGCCCGGTTGAGCGATCTGACCACCGAGTTGCGCCGGCAGCTCAAGCCTCTGGGCCGGCAAGCCGAGATGGCGCGCCGCGCGCAGACCATTCAGGCCGACCTGCGTGACGCCCGGTTGCGGCTGGCGGCCGACGACCTGGTGACGCGCCAGGCCGAGTTCGACGGCGTGGGCGGCACCGAGGCCGCGCTGCGCAAGGATCATGAAGAGACCGTCGAGGCGGTCCGAATCGCCACCGACGAAACCAGCGCACACGAGGCTGCCGTGGCGACGCTCTCCGAACGCGCCGAGAAGGCGCAGCAGACCTGGTTCGCGCTCTCGGCGCTGGCCGAACGGGTCAGCGCGACGGTGCGGATCGCCAGTGCCCGCACCCAGCTGCTGGAGACCGAACCGACGTCCGGCGGCGGACCGGATCCCGACGAACTCGAGGCCCAGGCCGCACGGGTCGCCGAACAGGAGCGCGGCCTGCTCGCCGAACTGGAGCAGGCGCGCAACCGGCTGAACGTGGCGCGGGCTGCGTTGGCCGACGCCGAGCGGGTAGCCGCCGACGCCGAGCGGGCGCACCTGGCGGCGGTCCGCGCCGAGGCCGACCGCCGCGAAGGACTGGCCCGGCTGGCCGGTCAGGTCGAGACCATGCGGGCCCGGGTCGAGTCGATCGACGAGCGGGTGGCCCGGCTCTCCGGCGGCATCGAGGAAGCCGCCGACCGGGCGCAGCAGGCCAAGGCCGAGTTCGAGACCGTGGCGGCCCGGGTCGGTGAGCTCGACGAGAGTGAGGCCGGGCTCGACGATCACCATGACCGCTCGGTGGCGGCGCTGCGGCTGGCCGACGAGCGGGTCGCCGAACTGCAGGCGGCCGAACGCGGCGCCGAGCGTCAGGTTGCTTCGCTGCGGGCGCGCATCGAGGCCTTGGCGGTGGGTCTGGAACGCCGCGACGGTGCCGCGTGGCTCATCGAAAACCAAAGTGAAGCAGGTCTTTTCGGGTCGATCGCCAAACTGGTGAAGGTCGCTCCCGGCTACGAGACGGCGTTGGCCGCGGTGCTCGGCCCGGCTGCCGACGCGGTGGCGGCCGACGACTGCGCCGCCGCGCGGGCGGCTGTTGCCGCGTTGAAGGCGGCCGACGGCGGGCGGGCGGCCATCGTCCTGGGTGACTGGCCGGTGAGCGATCCGCGTACTGCGACAGGGTTGCCCGATGGCGCGCGCTGGGCACTGGATCTGGTGGAGGTTCCGGCCCGCCTGCACGGCGCCGTGACCGCGTTGCTGGCGCACGTCGTGGTGGTCGACGACCTGAGCCGCGCGCTGGAGGTGGTGACGGTCAATCCGGGGTTGCGCGCCGCCACCGCCGACGGTGACCTGGTGGGTCAAGGCTGGGTGGACGGCGGGTCGGGGCGTAAGCCGAGCATCCTGGAGATCACCTCCGAGATCGACAAAGCGCGTGCCGAACTGGCGGTCGCGGAGAGACGGTCCGCCGAGCTCACCGCTGCCCTGGCGGGCGCCGCCGCCGAACGGGCCACCCGGCAGGACGCCGCCGAGCATGCGTTGGCCGCGCTCAACGAGTCCGATGCCGCCATCTCGGCGATCTACGAAACCCTCGGCCGGCTCGGCCAGGACCTGCGCACCGCCGAGGAGGAATGGCGCCGGAAGACCGCTCAGCGCACCGAGCTAGAGGTCGGGCGCCAGCAGACCGTCACCGAACTGGGTGAGCTCGAGACGCGGCTGCACAATGCCCAACAGACTCCGACGGCCGGGGCCGAGGAACCCGCCGACCGGGCGAGGTTCATCTCGGCGGCCGACGCGGCTCGGACCGCCGAGGTGGAGGCCCGGCTGACCGTGCGGACCGCCGAAGAACGCGCGAATGCTGTTCGCGGACAAGCGGATTCGCTACATCGCGCGGCCGCTGCCGAGCGGGAGGCCAGGCTGCGGGCGGCGCGGGCGCGGGCGGCCCGTGAACGCGCCGCCGCGGTCGCCGCGGCCGTCGCGGATTCGGGTCGCCACGTCGCCGCACGGCTGAGCCTGGTGGTGGACGCGGCGTCGTACCGGAAGGACCAGCTGGCCGCCGAACGACGGCACCGCGGCGGGGCACTGGCGGCGGCACGCGAGCAGTGCGAGGCGCTGAACGCCCGTATCGCCGCGCTCACCGACGCACTGCACCGCGACGAGGTCGCCAAGGCGCAGGCCGCGCTGCGGGTCGAACAGCTCGAGCAGCAGGTGTTGGAGCAATTCGGTATGGCCACAACCGATCTCGTGGCCGAGTACGGGCCGGACGTGCCGTTGCCGCCGTCGGAGCTGGAGATGGCCGAGTACGAGCAGGCCCGCGAGCGCGGTGAGCAGGTCAGCGCGCCGGCCCCGATGCCGTTCGACCGGCCCACCCAGGAGCGTCGTGCCAAACGCGCCGAGCGGGAACTGGCCGAACTCGGCCGCGTCAACCCGCTGGCCCTGGAGGAGTTCGCGGCGCTGGAGGAGCGCTACAACTTCCTGTCCACCCAACTGGAGGACGTCAAGGCGGCCCGCAAAGACCTGCTCGACGTCGTCGACGAGGTGGACGCCCGCATCCTGCAGGTGTTCGCCGAGGCCTACGCCGATGTGGAACGCGAATTCGGCCAGGTGTTCTCGTCGCTGTTCCCGGGCGGGGAGGGCCGGCTGCTGCTGACCGACCCATCCGACATGCTGACCACCGGCGTGGAGGTCGAAGCCCGCCCGCCGGGCAAGAAGATCAAGCGGCTCTCACTGTTGTCCGGCGGCGAGAAATCGCTGACCGCGGTGGCGATGCTGGTGGCGATCTTCCGGGCCCGGCCCTCGCCGTTCTACATCATGGACGAGGTGGAGGCCGCCCTCGACGACGTGAACCTGCAGCGCCTTCTTGGGTTGTTCGAGCAGTTGCGGGAACGCTCGCAACTGATCGTCATCACGCATCAGAAGCCGACCATGGAGATTGCCGACGCGCTCTACGGCGTCACCATGCAGGGCGACGGCATCACACAGGTGATCTCGCAGAAGATGCGCGGGCAGGACTTGGTGGTTGCCGGCGGCCGCGCCCACGGGAACGTCGGCCTGGCCTGAATGAAACAATGTCCGCATGTCTGAGGGCTTGTGGATTGCAATAGCGGCGGTCGCGGTGCTGCTGCTGGTGGCGCTCGTCGTGGGGTTCCTGCGCTTCCGCAGCAGCAGGATCAAGCTGCCGCCGGCAGATCGCGACCAGACCAAGCCCATCGATCGGTCCGGTGGTTACACGGCGACGTCGGGCATCTCCTTCAGCCGGGGCGCCGGAACGGCGCCGCCGCCGGTGCGGCGCATCCCGGAACCGCCGCAGGACGCGTCGCCGGGGGCGTTCGACGGCCTGCCCACCGTCGGTGACGACGCCACCATCCCGCGCGACGCCCCCAGGCGCACCATCTCCGACGTCGCGCTGCCCGAACCGGACACGATCGCGGTGCCGGACAGCCCCGCGGGCCTGGAAGTCCCGCCCGACGTGGTCGCGCCCGCCGCCGCCGAACTGGACACCATTGCGCCCACCGCGGGACGGCTCGAGCGGCTGCGCGGCCGGCTGGCCAAATCCCAGAACGCACTGGGACAGAGCGTGCTGGGCCTGCTCGGCGGCGGAGACCTCGACGAGGACTCCTGGGAGGAGATCGAGGACGCGCTGCTGGTCGCCGATCTCGGCCCGACCGTGACCGCCGCGGTGTTGACCCACCTGCGCAGCGCCATGGCCGCCAGCGGGGTGCGCACCGATGCGGACGCCAGGGCGGTGCTGCGCGCGGCGCTGATCGATGAACTGCACCCCGAGTTCGACCGTTCGATCAAGGCGCTTCCGCACGCCGACAAGCCGTCGATACTGCTGGTGGTGGGAGTCAACGGCACCGGCAAGACCACTACGGTGGGCAAGCTGGCACGGGTGCTGGTGGCCGACGGCCGCCGGGTGGTGCTGGGCGCCGCCGACACGTTCCGTGCCGCGGCGGCCGACCAATTGCAGGCCTGGGGGTCGCGGGTGGGCGCCGAGGTGGTGCGGGGTGCCGAAGGCGCGGATCCGGCGTCGGTGGCATTCGACGCGGTGGACAAGGGCATCGACTCGGGCGCCGATGTGGTGGTGATCGACACCGCCGGCCGACTGCACACCAAGACCGGACTGATGGACGAACTTGGCAAGGTCAAGCGGGTGGTGTCCAGGCGTGCCGCGGTCGACGAGGTACTGCTGGTGCTGGACGCCACGATCGGCCAGAACGGGCTGACACAGGCCAAGGTGTTTCGCGACGTCGTCGACATCACCGGCGTGGTACTGACCAAGCTCGACGGGACCGCCAAGGGCGGCATCGTGTTTCGGGTGCAGGAGGACCTGGGGGTGCCGGTCAAACTCGTCGGCCTCGGCGAGGGCCCCGACGATCTGGCGCCGTTCGAACCCGCCGCGTTCGTCGACGCGCTGCTCGGCTGATCTCACGAATCAGCTTGTCACACAGCATGAAACATGAGTGTAACGACGAATGGGAATCCGTTCACCTGCGCGAAACACAACAGAATCACCGATGAAACCGCGACCGAAGAGCCTTCTCGTGATGCCGATCCTGTCGGCGCACATTCCAAGGAGGTTCACACAAAGTGTTCTCAGCCTTACCCCAAGCGTTGCCCGATGACGTCTTCTTGCCGTTCGGGCCCGACGGCCTGAGCTCAGGCGACACCGCGTGGGTGCTCGCCTCGGCCGCCCTGGTGCTCTTCATGACCCCCGGCCTGGCGTTCTTCTACGGTGGTCTGTCGCGGCAGAAGTCCGTCCTGAACATGATGATGATGTCGTTCGGCTCGATGGGCATCGTGAGCATCATCTACGTGTTGTGGGGCTACTCGATGTCCTTCTCCTCCGCACACACCGGGAACAGTGACATCGCGGGGATTTTCGACAACCCGTTCGCCCTGTTCGGCGTCAACCAGTTGATGGACACCAAGGAGCTGGCTGACGGAACCGAAGCGTTTGTGTCCGGCGGGTTCGGTACGGTGCCCGCGATCGTGTGGGTGGCCTTCCAGCTCACCTTCGCCGTCATCACCGTCGCCCTGATCAGCGGTGCGGTGGCCGAGCGGATGAAGTTCGGCACCTGGCTGACGTTCGGCGGCATCTGGGTCACGTTGGTGTACTTCCCACTGGCACACATGGTCTGGGGCGGCGGCCTGCTCTCGGGCTCGGACAAGGGCATCGCCGGCAAGCTGTTCGGCCTCGATGACGAAGGCGCCGCCAACGTCGCGCCCATCGACTTCGCCGGTGGCACAGTGGTTCACATCAACGCCGGTATGGCGGCACTGATTCTGGTGGTGCTGCTGGGCAGGCGGGCAGGCTTCGGCAAGACCGCCTACCGTCCGCACAACATCCCGTTCGTGATGCTCGGCGCGGCGATCCTGTGGTTCGGCTGGTTCGGCTTCAACGTCGGCTCCGAGGGTGCCGCGGACGCGGCCGCGGGTCTGGTCTGGGTAAACACCACCGCCGCTACCGCCGCGGCGATGATGGCCTGGTTGCTGGTGGAACGTATCCGTGACGGCCACGCCACCAGCGTCGGCGCGGCCTCGGGAATCGTGGCCGGCCTGGTCGCGATCACGCCGGCATGCGGCAACCTGACCCCGGTCTGGTCGCTGGTCGTCGGTGCCGTCGCCGGGGTGCTCTCCGCACTGGCCATCGGCCTGAAATACAAGTTCGGCTACGACGATTCACTCGACGTGGTCGGCGTCCACCTGGTTGCCGGGCTGTGGGGCACCATTTCGCTCGGCTTCTTCGCCACCGAGACCGGGTTGTTCACCGGTGGGGACTACCGGCAACTCGTCGTGCAGTGCGTCATCGCAGGCGCTGCAGTGTCTTTCACCGCGATCATGACAGCCATCATCGCTTTCATCGTCAGGCCGCTGGGGTGGCGCATCAGCACGGAAGATGAGCACACCGGCATCGATGAGACCGAGCATGCGGAAACTGCTTATGAGCTCGTCTGATCGTGAACAATCTATAGAGTCTTGGAAGGGATGGACCAAATGAAGCTGATCACGGCGATCGTCAAGCCGTTCACGCTCGAAGACGTCAAGACGGGCCTGGAGCAGGCGGGCATCCTCGGAATGACCGTCAGCGAAGTCCAGGGCTACGGACGCCAGAAGGGGCACACCGAGGTCTACCGAGGGGCTGAGTACTCGGTCGACTTCGTTCCCAAGGTGCGTGTGGAGGTGGTGGTCGAGGAGTCGGCCGTCGACAAGGTGGTCGACGTCATCGTGCAGGCCGCCCGCACCGGCAAGATCGGTGACGGCAAGGTCTGGGTGAGTCCCGTCGACACCGTCGTCCGGGTCCGCACCGGAGAGCGTGGCGCCGACGCGCTTTAGGGCGCAGCACGATTTCGCAGGGTTAGGAGTTCCGTGACACGTCATCTCCGGACTCGGTACCGGTGAGCAACAGGAAACCGACGAGGGGAGGACGAAATGGATTCGACACCAGATCCCGCCGCCGGCGCTGCCCACCGGGAGGCTCCGGCGGCGGGCTCGTGCAAGCCCCCGGCCAAACCCGCCGATGATCTGTCCACCGCGGCACGCAAGTTGCTCGGCGGCGGTACCCGCCATCTGGATTCGGCCGCCCTGCGCGATGCGCTTCGCGATCTCTACGAGTTCTGGCTGAACACGAAGGCCACCGAGATCGGGGTCACCCCGACCAGCGGCTTCGCGATCGTGGCCACCGGCGGGCTGGGCCGGGGTGAGTTGGCGCCGTATTCCGATCTGGATCTGACCCTGGTGCACGACGACATGCCCGATGGCGTTGTCGCCGAGGTGGCCGAGGCGCTGTGGTATCCGTTGTGGGACGCCAACATCCGCCTCGACCACAGTGTCCGCACCGTACCGGGGGCGTTGCAGGTCGCCAGAGAGGACATCTCCGTCGGTCTGGCGATGCTCGAAGCGCGCCACATCGCCGGCGACGCCGAGTTGTCGGCACTGCTGATCGGCGGCGCGCGTCGGCAATGGCGCAACGGAATCGCTTCCCGCCTTGAGGAACTCGTACGGGAGACCGAGGCGCGCTGGCAACGCAGCGGACAGATCGCACACCGGGCCGAACCCGATCTCAAATGTGGACGCGGCGGCCTTCGGGACGTTCAGCTGCTCAACGCCCTGGCGATCGCGCAGCTTGCCGATGTGTATCCCAGCAATTCGTTGGTGTCGCCCACCGGATCCCTCGGTGGTGCGCACCTGGCTCTGCTCAATGTGCGGACCGAGTTGCACCGGGTGTCGGGCCGCGGCCGTGACCAGCTGATGGCGCAGTTCGCCGACGATATCGGCGCCGCACTGCGCATCGGTGACCGGTTCGACTTGGCGCGAGTGCTCTCCGACGCCGCCCGCACGGTCAGCTACTACGTCGACTCCGGTCTGCGTACAGCGTCAAACGCGTTGCCACGCAGGGGGTTGTCGGTTCTTCGGCGGCCGGTGCGCCGGCCACTCGACGAGGGTGTGCTGGAGTTCAACGGCGAGGTGATCCTGGCCCGCGACGCCCGTCCGGAACGTGATCCGGGGTTGATCCTGCGGGTGGCCGCGGCTTCGGCCACCACCGGCCTGCCGATGTCGGGGCCGACCCTGGCGCGGCTGGCCGCCTCGGCGCCGGAACTGCGAACCCCGTGGCCGCGCCAGGCGGTCAAGGACCTGCTGGTGATGCTCGACGCCGGGCCGACCGCGGTCTCCACGATCGAGGCGCTGGACCGAACCGGCCTGTGGGGCCGGCTGTTTCCGGAGTGGGGCGCCGTGCGCGACCTGCCGCCGCGAGATGTGGTGCACATCTGGACAGTTGATCGCCACCTGGCCGAAACCGTTTCGCGTGCAAGTGCTTTCACTACCCGGGTGTCGCGTCCGGACCTTCTGGTGCTGGGCGCGCTGTGTCATGACATCGGCAAGGGGCGCGGCGGTGACCACAGTGTGATCGGCGCAGAACTGGCCACCCAGATCGGCAGCCGGCTGGGGTTGTGGCCGTCGGACGTCGAAACGCTGTCGGCGATGGTGCGTCATCACCTGCTGTTGCCGGACACCGCGACCCGCAGGGATCTGCAGGACCCCGCCACCATCGCCGGCGTCGTCGACGCGCTGGGTGGGGACTCCGTGCTGCTGGAGTTGCTGCACGCGCTGGCCGAGGCGGATTCACTGGCCACCGGCCCCGGCGTGTGGGGTGATTGGAAGGCGTCGCTGATAGGTGATCTGGTGCGACGGTGCCGGCTGGTAATGGCGGGCGACCCGCTACCACACGCGGACCCGGTTGAGCCGAGACTGCTGGAACTGGCCGCCGATCCGGACGCGGTGCACGTCGAGATGAGCTCCGGTGACGGCGCACACCTCTTCAACGTCACCATGGTCGCGCCGGACCGCCGCGGTGTGTTGTCCCGCGCCGCCGGCGTGCTGGCGCTGAACGCACTGCGGGTGCATTCGGCCTCGGTGAACAGCTACCACGGCGCGGCGATAAACACCTTCATGGTGTCGCCGCACTTCGGTTCGCCGCCGGTCGCCGAACTGCTGCGGCAGCAATTGATCCTCGCGATGGACGGCGATCTGGACGTTATCGCGGCACTGGACCGCCGCGACCGCGACGCGGCGACCAATCCGGCCCGGCCGGGTGAGGCCCCGGACGCGGTACCGGTCAATCGGGTCCCCGCGCCGCCGCGGGTTCTCTGGCACGACGGCTCAGCCGCGGACCACCCGGTGGTGGAGATCCGCGCCGCCGACCGGCCCGGCCTGCTGGCGAAACTCACGGGCGTCTTCGAGCGTGCCGGCGTCGACATCGAGTGGGCGAAGGTGACCACACTGGGCTCATCGGTGGTCGATGCGTTCTGCATCGTGGTGCCGCCGCTGGCGGTCGATGACGCCGACGAGCTCAAGACGAGGCTGGAACGCGACCTGTACGCGGTGCTGCCGACTCCGCCGCCCGCCAAGCCGGTCGAGGCGGCGGGCTGACGGTCAGCGTCCGGGCGAACAGCTAGGCTTGCCACGTGTTTGAATCCCTGTCCGACCGGTTGACCGGTGTGTTGTCGGGCCTGCGCGGCAAGGGCCGGCTGACCAACGCCGACATCGACGCCACCGCCCGTGAGATCCGCCTGGCGCTGCTCGAAGCCGATGTCTCGCTGCCCGTGGTGCGCGCGTTCATCGGCCGCATCAAAGAGCGGTCAAAGGGCGTCGAGGTCTCCGGTGCGCTCAACCCGGCCCAGCAGGTCGTCAAGATAGTCAACGAGGAGCTCATCGGGATCCTCGGCGGCGAGACGCGTCGGCTGAAGTTCGCCAAGACCCCGCCGACGGTCATCATGCTGGCCGGTCTGCAGGGTGCTGGCAAGACCACCCTGGCCGGAAAGCTCGCGAAGTGGCTCAAGGGCCAAGGGCATACCCCGCTCTTGGTGGCCTGCGACCTGCAGCGCCCCGGTGCGGTCACCCAGCTCAAGATCGTCGGCGAGCGCGCCGGCGTGGTGACCTTCGCCCCGCACCCGGGTACCTCGGCGCAGTCCGCGGACACCGGTGGTCCCGGCTCGGGCGACCCGGTGGCGGTGGCCGCCGCCGGTCTGGATTACGCGCGGGCCAAGCTGTTCGACGTGGTCATCGTCGACACCGCCGGCCGGCTGGGCATCGATGACGTGCTGATGGCCCAGGCCGCGGCCATCCGCGACGCGGTGCACCCCGACGAGACCCTGTTCGTGCTGGACGCCATGATCGGTCAGGACGCGGTGGCCACGGCCGACGCGTTCGGCGCCGGTGTCGGGTTCACCGGCGTCGTGCTGACCAAGCTGGACGGTGACGCCCGCGGCGGTGCGGCGCTGTCGGTGCGTGAGGTCACCGGGGTGCCCATCCTGTTTGCCTCCACCGGCGAGAAGCTCGAGGATTTCGACGTCTTCCATCCCGATCGGATGGCCTCGCGCATCTTGGGCATGGGCGATGTGCTGAGCCTGATCGAGCAGGCCGAACAGGTATTCGACCAGCAGAAGGCCGAGGAGGCGGCGGCCAAGATCGGCTCCGGCCAATTGACGCTGGAGGATTTTCTGGAGCAGATGCTGGCCATCCGGAAGATGGGGCCGATCGGCAATCTGCTGGGCATGCTGCCGGGCGCCGGCCAGATGAAGGAGGCGCTGGCCGCTGTCGACGACAGCCAGCTGGACCGCGTGCAGGCGATCATCCGCGGTATGACGCCGGCCGAACGACTCGATCCGAAAATCATCAACGCGTCCCGGCGCCTGCGCATCGCCAACGGGTCCGGCGTCACCGTCTCCGAGGTCAACCAGCTCGTCGACCGGTTCTTCGAGGCCCGCAAGATGATGTCGTCGATGGCCGGACAGTTCGGCATGCCGGGCGTGGGCCGCAAGGCCGGCAACCGGAGGGGCGGCAAGAACAAGAAGGGCAAAGGCAGGGGCAGGGGCCCGACGCCACCGAAGGTGCGCAACCCGCTGGGGGCCGCCATGCCGGGCGGATTCCCGGACCTGTCGCAGATGCCGCCGGGGCTCGACGAACTGCCGCCCGGTCTGGCCGATTTCGATCTGTCGAAGCTGAAGTTCCCGGGTCAGAAGTAAGGGCCGTGGCCGCCTGCACCCCACTTCATCTGAGGGGCCACCAGCTGCCCGGTGACGAACCGGTGCAGTGGTGGATCGTCGACGGGTTGCTGTCGGCCGAGCCGGTGGGCGACGCGGATACGGTGTTCGACGGGGGCTGGATCATTCCCGGTCTCGTCGACGCGCACTGCCACCTCGGGCTGGGCGCGCACGGCGCCACCGATCTCGACGGGGCGATCGCGCAGGCCGAAACGGAGCGGGGCGCGGGTGCGCTGCTGCTGCGCGACGCCGGCACGCCGGTGGACACCCGCAGCCTCGATCACCGCGACGACCTGCCGCGGATCATCCGGGCCGGCCGGCACATCGCCCGGCCCCGGCGCTACAGCCCGGGCCTGCCGATCGACGTCGAGGACGAATCGCAACTACCCGCGGTCGTCGCCGAGCAGGCCCGGTTCGGGGACGGCTGGGTCAAACTGGTCGGCGACTGGATCGACCGTGGGGTGGGCGACCTGGCGCCGCTGTGGTCCGACGACGTCCTCAAAGCGGCCATCGACGCGGCCCATGCCAACGGCGCCCGGGTCACCGCCCACGTCTTCGGCGAGGCTGCGCTGCCGGGCCTGCTGGGCGCCGGGATCGACTGCATCGAACACGGCACCGGGCTGACCGACGACACCATCGCCGAGATGGTCGCGCGCGGCACCGCGCTGGTGCCGACCCTGATCAACATCGACAATTTCCCGGGAATCGCGGCAGCCGCGACCGCCAAGTACCCGACGTACGCGGCGCACCTGCGGGACCTGTACGCGTCCTGCCGGCAGCGGGTGGGTGCGGCCCGGGAAGCCGGGGTGCGGATCTATGCGGGCACCGACGCCGGCAGCATGGTCGCCCACGGCCGGATCGCCGACGAGGTCGAGGCGTTGCGGGGCGTCGGGATGAGTCCGCTCGACGCGCTCGGCGCGGCATCCTGGGACGCGCGAAAGTGGCTGGGCCGCAGCGGTATCGAGGACGGCGCAGCAGCCGATCTGGTGTGCTACTCGGCGGACCCGCGCCAGCCCGGCGTGCTGAACCACCCGGACCTGGTGATCCTGCGGGGCCGGGTGTACCGGTGCGGCGTGCCGTCGCCAGGTCGGCCTTGAGTTGACCTCAGAGTGCGCCGACGCTGGCGTTGCGGTCCAGGGCGAAGCCCCAGTCCAACAGGCTGGCCGCCTGATCCCAATACGTTGGACCGCCCTCGCGGACCAGGCCGTACATCATGGCCACCACCAGGCGGCGGCCGTTGCGCTCGGCCGCGCCGACGAATGTCTTGCGGGCCAGGTCGGTGTAGCCGGTCTTGCCGCCGAGCATGCCCGGGTAGCGCTGCATCATCTCGTCCTGGTTGACCAGCACCCGGTTGCCCGTGCCGGTGGGGAACACCGCGCTGGGCTGCGCGGTGATCTGCGCGAACACCGGATAGCTCATCGCGTTTCGGAAGATCACCGCCAGGTCGTGCGGCGTGCTCCACATCGCCATACCGGGGGCGTCGATGCCCGACGGGCTGCCCGCGTTGGTCCCGTAGGCGCCGATGAGTGCCGCTTTGGCGTTCATCTTGGCAACCGCCTCCTCGGTGCCGCCGACCATGCGCGCCAGCGTGTTTGCGGCGTCGTTGCCGGACACCAGCAGCAGTCCGTCGAGGAGTTGACGCGCTGTGTAGGTCACCCCGGGCGTCACGCCGGCGCAGTTGCACTCGACGCGGGTGTCGGCCTCGGTGGCCACGATCGTGGAGTCAAGCGGGACGTCGTCGAGGATCACCTGGGCCAGTAGCGTCTTGATCGTGCTGGCCGGCGGCGAGGGGGTTTCCTCGTTGCGGCCGGCGAGGATCTGGCCGGTGTCCATGTCGGCGACGATCCAGGACGCGGCGGGCCCTTCGGGGATGGGCGCGGAGCCCACGGGTTGCACGTTGATGGCGTCGGCCGAGGCCGAGGGGACCGGCGCCCCGGCGATCAGCCCCAGTGCCACCATCACGCACGCGAGAAGTCTGTGCATGGCCAAGCAGCCTAACCGCAATGCCGGGGTGGCGCCGGAGGTAGGTAGTGCCGCTGTGACGCCCAGAGTTGCGTTGTGCACGGCCCTCCTTGGGAAAACCCGTTGACAACTCAACTTTCGGCGCGGTTTTTGCCCGGGCTGCCGGCTCTGGCAGAATGGGCGGCTGTCTGTCACGCGGCCACGGCTGCGCGACGGTCACACACGTGAGGCAAAACCGGGTCCGGGCGTCCTGTCCGCGACCGCTGAATTGCAGCGTGGCAATCACCAGGAGACGTGCTTAATCATGGCTGTCAAGATCAAGCTGACCCGGCTTGGCAAGATCCGCAATCCCCAGTACCGCATCGCCGTCGCCGACGCGCGCACCCGTCGTGACGGTCGTTCCATCGAGGTCATCGGCCGTTACCACCCCAAGGAAGAGCCGAGCCTGATCGAGATCGACTCGGAGCGTGCGCAGTACTGGCTGGGTGTCGGAGCCCAGCCCACCGAACCCGTTCTGGCGCTGCTGAAGATCACCGGTGACTGGCAGAAGTTCAAGGGCCTGCCGGGCGCCGAGGGCACCCTGAAGGTCAAGGAGCCCGGGCCTTCCAAGCTGGATCTGTTCAATGCCGCGCTCGCCGCGGCCGATGGCGCGCCTTCCGGCGAGGCCACGGCGCCCAAGAGGAAGAAGGCTCCGGCGAAGAAGGTCGAGGCCGAAGAGGCCGCCACCGAGGCGGAGCCGGTCGCCGAGACCCAGGCCGAATGAGCACCGTCGTCGTCGACGCCGTCGAGCATCTCGTCCGGGGGATCGTCGACAACCCTGATGACGTCCGTGTCGACATGGTGACCAGCCGCCGTGGGCGCACCGTCGAGGTGCACGTCCATCCCGACGACCTGGGCAAGGTGATCGGGCGTGGCGGTCGCACCGCGACGGCGCTGCGCACCCTGGTGGCCGGCATCGGCGGCCGCGGAATCCGCGTCGACGTGGTGGACACCGACCAGTAGCACGATGGAACTGGTCGTCGGGCGGGTCGCCAAGGCGCATGGCATCACCGGCGAGATCGTGGTGGACGTCCGCACCGACGATCCGGACGGGCGGTTCGTGCGCGGTGTCACGTTGCGGGCCAAAGCGCCCCGTGGCGGTGGTGCGACCACCTACACCGTGGAGTCGGTCCGGGAGCACGGTGGGCGCCTGCTGGTCCGGCTGGCCGGGATCGGCGACCGCGATTCCGCCGAGGCGCTGCGCGGCACGCTGTTCATCGTCGATTCCGCCGACCTGCCGCCCATCACCGACCCCGACGAGTTTTACGACCACGAACTCGAGGGACTCAGGGTTCGCACGGTCGGCGGACTGGACCTCGGCACCGTGAGCGAGGTGCTGCACACCGCCGCCGGGGAACTGCTGGCCGTGCAGGGCCCCGACGGTCCCGAGGTGCTGGTGCCGTTCGTCAGCGCGATTGTGCCGACGGTGTCGCTGGCCGATGGGATGATCCTGGTCGATCCGCCCGACGGGCTGCTCAACCTGGACGACCTGTGAGGATCGACGTCGTCACGATCTTCCCGGACTACCTGCAGCCGCTCCGGCAGTCGTTGCCGGGCAAGGCATTTCAGACCGGGCTGGTGGAGCTCGGTGTGCACGACCTGCGCGGCTGGACGCGTGACGTGCACCGCTCCGTCGACGACGCTCCCTACGGCGGTGGCCCCGGCATGGTGATGCGGGCTCCGGTGTGGGGTGCGGCACTCGATGAAATCTGTTCAGAGCAAACACTTTTAGTGGTGCCCACGCCTGCCGGTCGACTGTTCGACCAGGCCACCGCCGCACGGTGGAGCGGCGAAGGGCACCTGGTGTTCGCCTGCGGGCGCTACGAGGGGGTCGATCAGCGCGTCGTCGTTGACGCCGCCCGCCGCATGCGGGTGGAGGAGGTGTCGATCGGTGACTACGTGCTGCCGGGCGGGGAATCCGCCGCCCTGGTGATGATCGAGGCGGTGGTTCGGCTGCTGCCCGACGTTCTGGGCAATCCTGCTTCACATCAACAAGATTCGCACTCCGACGGACTTCTGGAGGGCCCCAGCTACACTCGCCCGCCGAGTTGGCGTGGCCTGGACGTGCCCGATGTGCTGCTGTCCGGCGACCATGCGCGGGTGGCGGCCTGGCGTCGTGAGCAGAGTCTGCAACGTACCCGCGAGCGCCGGCCCGACCTGCTCGACTGACATGCGCCGTCCGGTCGGCTAGATCCGGCCACCCGGGAACATGGTCTGGACCGCCTGGGTGATGGTACGACGGGCCACTGCCGGGTCGACGGACTGCATCGAGCTGATCGCCATGACGTAGCGGCGGCCGGAGCCGATCACGCCTGTCGACAGGTGCATCCAGTCCGGACCGACGCAGCACATCCAACCCTGCTTCACGGCAACGGGTTCGGAGTACAGCCCCTCCGGTATGCCGAACCGCTGAGGATATGTACCGCCCGGCATCATCCCGTCGGGCGCGGTCGGTGTGGACGAAGCCAGGTCGGTCAGGACGATGTTGGCCTGTTCGGTTGGCAATCCGCCGCCGCCCGCGAGCAGCATGTCGTAATAGTGCACCAGGTCCGCTGCCGTGCTGGTGGTGTTGTACCAGCGCCCGTTTCCTGGTGGGCGCGTGGAACCGAGGCCGTAGCGTGCGACAACCCGGTCGATGATCGCGCTGCCACCGCTGCGATTCCAAAAGGTTTCGGCGGCACTGTCGTCCGACGACCGCAGCATCACGTCGAGCATCTGCCGTTCTGCCGGCGACAGTTGCGTCTGCCCGTTGGAGACCTGCAGCAGCAGGTCGTCGGCGATGAAGAGCTTGACCACCGAGGCGATCGCGACGGCGTTGTCGTGACCGTTGGTCACCAGCTGGCCGGTGTCGCGGTCGAGCACCGCGACGGTGATGTCGGCTCCGGCGGCTGCGGCCTCGGCAGTGGCCTGCTGTACGCGAGCCTGCAGGCCGTCGAACGCGGCCCGCTGGTTGGGCGGCGCGGCCGGGGCCTGCAACAGGGGGGTCGTCGGGTTGGGGCCCTGCGGTGGCAACGTCGGGGAGCCGTGCACCCGGGCTTCGCAACCGGCCATGCTGCCCAGCAGAACCGTGCAGGTGACAGCGACGGTCGCCCGGCTCAGGACCGACGGACGGCGACGCATGACACTCCTTTTGGGGGCCGTGGTGGGGCGTAATTTTCTCGATTCAGACTAGTCGGTGGACGACCGTTCGGTGTGGCGGAGTCGACGGGTCGATAGAGCCGAACCGGCGGCGATTTCGCTAGCGTGTACGCCTTCTGGCACAATTGAGCAGTTGTCCGCGCGGGCCGGTTTCCCTGTCCTCCCGCCGCCGGACAACCTGCAAAGCCCCAACCACCGGCTCGGCTGCGTCTGCCCGCTCGACCACGACTGAGCGCCGCCGCATCGAGAGCCGCTACCGGCAAGGAAGAGTCACCGATGAACACGCTGGACTTCGTCGACCAGGCGTCGCTGCGCGACGACATCCCGGCTTTCGGCCCCGGCGACACCGTGAACGTGCACGTGAAGGTCATCGAGGGCACCAAGGAACGCATCCAGGTCTTCAAGGGCGTCGTCATCCGCCGCCAGGGTGGCGGTGTGCGTGAGACGTTCACCGTCCGCAAGGAGAGCTACGGCGTGGGCGTCGAGCGCACTTTCCCGGTGCACTCGCCCAACATCGACCACGTCGAGTTGGTGACCCGCGGCGACGTCCGGCGGGCCAAGTTGTACTACCTGCGCGACCTGCGCGGCAAGAAGGCCAAGATCAAGGAGAAGCGCTGACCGGCGCTGCCCTCCCCGGCGCACCGTTGCCACGGTCCGTGGCTACGCTGATCCCGTGACCGACACCACGGATGCGGACCCGGCGTCCACCGCAGACCCGCCCGAGGACGGGCCGGCAGCGCCCGTGAGGAAGCATTCCGCCTTGCGCGAAGGCGCCATCCTGATCGCCATCGCCCTGGTCATCTACTACGTCATGTTGACGTTCGTGGCGCGGCCGTATCTGATCCCCTCGGAATCGATGGAACCGACCCTGCACGGTTGTCCGGGCTGTGTCGGCGACCGGATCTTGGTCGACAAGGTCACCTACCGGTTCAGCGAACCGTCGCCGGGTGACGTCGTCGTCTTCAAGGGTCCGCCGTCCTGGAATGTGGGCTACAAGTCGATCCGTTCGGAGAACCCGGTGCGGCGCTTCATCCAGAACACGTTGTCCTACGTCGCACTCGTCCCGCCCGACGAGAACGACCTGGTCAAGCGCGTGATCGCGGTCGGCGGCCAGACGGTGCAATGCCGTGCCGACAGCGGTTTGACCGTGAACGGCAAACCCCTGCGCGAGCCCTACCTCGACACGGCGGCCATGTCCGCCGATCCGGCCGTTTATCCGTGCCTGGGCAGCGAGTTCGGTCCCGTGACGGTGCCCGACGACCGGGTGTGGGTGATGGGCGACAACCGGACACATTCCGCGGACTCCCGGGTGCACTGCACCAACGCGCCCGGCGACGTCGAGGAAGGTCTGATGTGCACCGGCGACCCGACCGAAGGCACGGTGCCGGTGGCCAACGTCATCGGCAAGGCACGGTTCATCGCGTGGCCGCCCGCACGGTGGGGCGGTGTCAGCTCGGTCGATCCGCAGCAGGGCGGATAGGTTGCCCGACTGGCCGCCACGGGCAGTGATCCGGAAGTCTTCCGGACTGCGCACGCTGGAGTCGGCTCTGTACCGCAGCGGACTCGGGCCGGTGGCCGGTGTCGACGAAGTCGGCCGCGGCGCTTGCGCCGGCCCACTGGTGGTCGCGGCCTGCGTTCTGGGACCGAACCGACTCGAGAGCCTGGCGTCACTCGACGACTCAAAGAACCTGACCGAGAAGGCGCGCGAGCGGTTGTTCCCCCTGATCAAACGGTATGCACTGGCGTATCACGTGGTGTTCATCCCATCGGCGGAGGTGGACCGCCGGGGTGTGCACGTCGCCAACATCGAAGGCATGCGTCGTGCAGTGGCGGGCCTGCCGCAGCGGCCGGGCTACGTGTTGTCCGACGGTTTCCGGGTACCGGGATTGCCGGTGCCGTCGTTGCCGGTGATCGGCGGGGACGCGGCGGCGGCCTGTATCGCGGCCGCGAGCGTGCTGGCCAAGGTCAGCCGGGACCGGCTGATGGTGCAGATGGACGACCGCTATCCGGGGTACGGGTTCGCCGAGCACAAGGGATACAGCACGGTGGCGCATTCGACCGCGCTGGCCGAACTCGGTCCGTCGGATGAGCATCGGTATTCGTTCATCAACGTCCGCAGGGTCGCGGGACGCCGTGCAAACGGGTAGGGAAAGATGGCAATGATTCGAACGACGTTAGGACAGCAGGCCACCGATGAGCGCTGAGGATCTCGAGAAGTACGAAACCGAGATGGAGCTCTCGCTGTACCGCGAGTACAAGGACATCGTCGGTCAGTTCAGCTACGTGGTGGAGACCGAGCGGCGCTTCTACCTCGCCAACAACGTCGAATTGATCCCGCACAACTCCGACGGCGAGGTGTATTTCGAACTGCGCCTGGCCGACGCCTGGGTGTGGGACATGTACCGGCCGGCGCGCTTCGTCAAGCAGGTCCGGGTCATCACCTTCAAGGACGTGAACATCGAAGAGGTCGAGAAGCCGGAACTGCGGCTGCCCGAGTGATCAGGCGTAGCGGCGTGACGCGGTGATCGCGTCGACCACCCGCAGTGTCATGGCGGTGCGCTCGTTGTCCGAAGCGGCCGTGTCGCCCCGGCCCGCGACGAGATCCGCGAACCGCTGCACCTCGTAGACCATGTTGTTGTGGTTGGTCCCGGACCTGCCGAGGTCGCGGACGTCGACGGAGCCGTCGATGCGGGTCAGCGTCACCCGCGTGGGCGCTTCGATACGGTCGATCACCAGTGTTGCCTTCTCGCCCTGGACCTCGCTCGGCCGGTCCGAGAAGGTGATCTTCGAGTACTCCACCTCACCGATGAATCCCGGATACCGCAATAGCGCTACGCCCGAACCGTCCACTCCGCCGGCAATACGGACCGACATCGCCATGACGTCATCGGGCTCGCCGAACAGGCTGACCATCGCCGCGATGCCGTAGACGCCGAGGTCGAGCAGGGCGCCACCGGCCATCGCCGGATCGAAGATGTTCACCGTCTCCCCGGCGAGCACCCGGTCGTATCGCCCGGAGCGCTGACAGTAGGAGAACGCGGCCCGGCGGATGGTTCCCAGTTGCGGCAGCAGCTCGCGTACCACCTCGAAACCCGGGTCGTAGGCGTTGCGCATTCCTTCGAACAGCACCACGCGGTTGGCTGCGGCCAACTCGCACAGCGCGGCGAACTCGGCGGCCGTCGGCACCGCGGGTTTCTCCACGAACACGTGCTTGCCCGCCGCGACGGCACGCCGCACCTGAGCGCCGTGCACGCCGTTCGGCGACCCGACGTACACCGCGTCGACGTCAACTGACCCCAACAGCGCGTCGAGGTCGGAGCTGGCGTGCGGGATACCTTGTTGTTGCGCGAATGCGTTGGCACGTGCGGGATCTCGTGAGTAGACGGTCGTCACGGTTATTCCCTCGGCGATCCGGACCGCGTCGATGAAGCGCCCGGTGATCATGCTGGTGCCGATGGCGGCGACGTTGATCATGGTGTGTTCCTTTGCAGCGCAACGCCATTGGAGGTGATGACGCGGCGGGGTCCGAAGGACTTCTTCCGGTATCGCTGCCGTGAGCCCGGCGGCTCATGTAGTAGATCATGCGGTGGTGCGCAGGGTAACGAACCGTCGGGGTGTCCGTTGTATGTCCGTCAATTGGTGATGACGCGCTGTTGGGTGTGGACCGATGTCTGACTGTGGACAACTCGCCGATGAAGTGGTGCCGCGGGTCTCGGGTCGTCATCCGCTGTCGGATCGGCGGTACACGCTGTGCCCATGACAACTCCGCAGAACCTGACCCGAGCAGAGATCGGCGAACTGGGTGAACGTCTGGCCGTTGAACACTTGGAAGCGTTGGGGATGCGAGTCCTGGCCCGCAACTGGCGGTGCCGGTACGGCGAACTCGACGTGATCGCGGCAGACCCGTCGGGGCGCACCGCGGTCTTCGTCGAGGTGAAAACCCGCACCGGGGACGGTTTCGGTGGGCTGCCCGAGGCGGTGACCGCGCAGAAGGTGCGAAGGATCCGTCGATTGGCGGCGCTGTGGTTGGCCGGGCAGGAGCACCGCTTTCCGGCATTGCGTATCGACGTGGTGGGTGTGCGGATCGGACGCGGGGCGACGCCGGAACTCACGCATCTCAAGGGGGTCGAGTGATGGCGCTGGGGCGGGCTTACTCGATCGCGGTCAGCGGTCTGCATGGCGAGGTGGTGGAGATCGAGGCCGACATCACCTCGGGTCTGCCGGGGGTGCATCTGGTCGGACTGCCCGATGCGGCGTTACAGGAGTCACGCGACCGGGTGCGCTCGGCGATCACCAACACCGGTGACCAGTGGCCGATGTCGCGGGTGACACTGGCGCTGTCACCGGCGACCCTTCCGAAGGTGGGTTCGGTCTATGACATCGCCCTGGCGGCGGCGGTGTTGTCCGCGGCCGGCAAGAGGCCGTGGGAGCGGTTGGAGAAGACGGTGCTGCTGGGCGAGTTGGCGCTCGACGGCCGGGTCCGTCCGGTGCGTGGGGTGCTGCCCGCGGTGCTGTCCGCGCAGCGCGAGGGCTGGCCGACGGTGGTCGTGCCGATGGCCAATCTGGCCGAGGCCAGCTTGGTGGACGGGATCGAGGTGCTCGGGGTGGCGACGCTCGGCCAGCTGCAGGGCTGGCTGAAAGACGCCGCGCGGCTGCCTGCGCGAGTCGAGGCCTCTCCGCCGGAGGACGACGTCACGGCCGATCTCGCCGACGTGGTCGGTCAGGACCGGGCCCGCTACGCGGTGGAGGTGGCCGCTGCCGGGGCGCACCATCTCATGTTGACCGGACCGCCGGGAATCGGGAAAACGATGCTGGCCCAACGGCTTCCGGGTCTGTTGCCGCGGCTCAGCGAGTCCGAGGCGCTTGAGGTCACCGCCATCCATTCGCTGGTGGGCATGCTGCGTGGTGACACGCCGCTGATCACCCGGCCGCCGTTCGTCGCCCCGCACCACACCTCCAGCGTTGCCGCCCTTGTCGGCGGAGGCACGGGCACCGCCCGTCCGGGTGCGGTCAGCCGGGCCCACCGCGGTGTGCTGTTCCTCGACGAGTGCGCCGAGATCGGTACCAGTGTGCTGGAGGCCTTGCGGACGCCCCTGGAGGAGGGTGAGGTGCGGTTGGCCCGCCGTGACGGCGTGGCCCGTTACCCGGCCCGGTTCCAGCTGATCCTGGCCGCCAATCCGTGCCCGTGCGCACCCGCCGATCCACGCGACTGCATCTGTGCGGGCGCGGTCAAGCGGCGGTACCTGGGCAGGTTGTCCGGCCCATTGCTGGACCGGGTCGACCTGCGGATCGAGTTGAATCCGGTCCGGGTCGGCGCCCTCGGTGACGCCGCCGGTGGCGAACCGACGTCGGTGGTGCGGCACCGGGTCGCCGGAGCGCGCGCCGCCGCCGCCGCACGCTGGACCGCGATCGGGGTGCGGACCAACGCCGAGGTGCCGGGACCCCTGTTGCGGCGCACGTTTCGGCCGAGTCGGGAGGCGATGGCGCCGCTGCGCACGGCGGTCGACCGCGGACTGCTGAGCATCCGCGGTGTGGACCGCTGTTTGCGGGTCGCCTGGTCCGTCGCCGACTTGGCCGGGCGCACCTCGCCGAACCAGCGGGATGTGACGACCGCGCTGGGCTTTCGTCAGCCGGGAGCGTCGCGATGAGGGCCGAAGAGGTGCAGCGCGCCTGGGCGTTTCTGTCCCGCGTGGCCGAGCCGCCGTGCGTTGAATTGGCCCGTTGGGTGGCCAAGACCGGACCTGAGGAGGCGGCCGCGGCCATCCGCCGAGATGCCGAGCCACCGGAGGTGACCCCGCATGTGCAGGCGCGTCGCGGCGAGGATTGGGCGGCCCGGGATGTCGACCTGCTGGCTGCCCGCGGCGGACGTCTCGTCACACCCGGCGATGACGAGTGGCCGCTGTTGGCGTTCACCTGCTTCGGCTCGCAGACCGTGCGCCAACGGCCCCGCGGTGCTTCGCCGTTGGTGTTGTGGGCGGTGGGCCCGGCGCGGCTCGCCGAGGTCACCGAGCGGTCGGCGGCACTTGTCGGTACCCGGGCGGCGACCGCCTACGGTGAGCACGTCGCATCGGACTTCGCCGCCGGTCTGGTCGAGCGTGAGGTGGCGGTGGTGTCCGGCGGGGCCTACGGGATCGACGGTGCGGCTCACCGCGCAGCGCTGGCCGGCGATGGCACCACGGTAGCCGTGTTGGCCGGCGGTATCGATGTTCCGTATCCTGCCGGGAATTCCGCGCTGCTGCACCGGGTGTCGGCGCACGGACTGTTGGTCAGCGAATACCCGCCGGGGGTGCGGCCGGCGCGGCACCGATTCCTGACGCGAAACCGGTTGGTGGCGGCCATCGGTCGGGCGACCGTGGTGGTGGAGGCGGGCCTGCGCAGTGGGGCGGCCAACACCGCGGCGTGGGCGAAGGCGATGGGCCGGCCGGTGTGTGCGGTTCCGGGACCGGTGACATCAGCGGCCTCAGCAGGCTGCCATCAACTGTTGCAGCGGGGCGGGTGGTTGGTGACCCGCGCCCGGGAAGTGGTCGAGATCGCCGGTCGCTGTGGCGAGCTGGCGGACGAGCCGGCACATCCCGTGACACCGCTGGACGGGCTGTCCGATGGCGAACAAGCGGTGTACGAGGCATTTCCCGCGCGCGGGCTGCGGTCGGCCGAGCAGCTCGCCGTCGAATGCGGCCTGCCGGTCGAGGATGTCCTCGCGCCGCTGACGATGCTGGAGGTCACCGGGCTGGTCGAACAGCGAGATGGGAGGTGGCGGCTCAGTAGTACCCCGGTGGCGGGCCCTGCGGCGCGCTGAGCATCGGTGGTCGGCCGGTCAACGCGCGGTAGGTGTACGCCTGGAACAACAGGGCGACGGGGGCGGTCACGAAAAGACCTATTCCGCATACGATGGCTCCGAAGATCAGCAGGAGATACTGCACGAGCGCCACCAGTAGAGCGTTGCCGAGATTGGCAGTCGACAGGCTGATGCTGGCCTTGATGCCCGAGATGGCATCGAGGTTTCTGTCGATGATGAACAACAACGTCCACTGGGTGAAGATGTACACCACCATCGAGGCAAGCAGGCCCAGGTAGGGGATCCAACTCAGGACGCTGTTGACAACACCGACGATCACGGCCGCCAGCAGAACCTGCCCGAGGTTTGGTACCTGGAAGAATTCCCCGAACGTCGGCTTCTGACCCGACGCTTCGCGGATCGCGCCGTTGGCCGCGAACGCCTGGACGAGCAGGGCGATCGAACAGAGGAGGACGATCGGCACGATCATCAGGGGGGCGAACCCGGTGAGCGCGGCTTCGTCGACATCCAACGCCCGCGCGATCGCGCCGAACGACAGCAAGCCCACGATGAGGATCGCGATCGCGCTCACGATCAGGAACGGCAGCCAGCCGCCCAGGTTCTGGGTGAACCGCTGCCACGCCCATTTGAATGCCGCACCGAAGTCCAGCGTGGGCGGTGTGCCGTAGCCGGGCGCGCCATAGCCGCTCGGCGCACCGAAGCCGGGCGGTGCGCCGAAGCCCGGCGG